>CAZUSK010000011.1:0-8444 GCA_964623345.1 uncultured Candidatus Saccharibacteria bacterium | reverse complement strand
GCTCAACTTTTTAAAAGAAAACTGGCCCAATCATTGGGCCAGTTTTCAAATTCAAACAAAACCTTCCTAACTATTAGGCTTTATTTGTGTTTATTCTTTTTGATTATCTCACTCTCTCTTTAAGCCCTTTACCCGGTTTAAATCTGGGTACCTTCATTGCAGGAATTTTAATCTCCTCTCCTGTTCGAGGATTTCTTCCAACTCTTGCTTTTCTCTTTGCAACAGTAAAAGTACCAAATCCTGTTAAGACTACATCCTGTCCTTTTGCCAAAGCCTTACCAATCTCATCTAAAAGAGTATTTAAACATTCAGCACAATGGGCCTTAGAACATCCTGTCTTTTTAGCTAAAACTTCAACTAAATCTTGTTTTGTCATATTTTTAAATTAAATTTGGTTTTTTCGACCTTTATAATCCATAATAATTTTTAGATTCACCGGGCATACTCAATAGCTCTTTTTTCGCGAATTACAACAACTTTAATTTCACCGGGGTAATTCAACTCTTCTCTAATTCTCTGGGCAATCTCTTGAGCAAGTTTATAAGCCTGATAATCATCTATCTCCTCAGGATTAACAAAAATTCTTATTTCTCTTCCTGCTTGAATTGCATAAGCTTTCTCAACTCCCTTAAACGAAAGGGCGATGTTTTCTAAATCTTCCAACCTTTTTAGATAATTCTCTAAGGTATCTTTTCTTGCTCCGGGCCTTGCACCGGAAATCTGATCAGCTGCCTGTACGATTTGTGCCTCAATAGACTCATAAGGATATTCCTCATGATGTGATTTCATTGCATCAATCACTTCTTTTTCTATACCAAATTTCTCTAAAATCTTCATTCCAATTTGAACGTGAGAGCCTTCAACCTGCTGATCTAAAGCTTTACCAATATCATGTAAAAGTCCGGCTTTTTTTGCTACTTTTACATTAGCCCCAAGCTCTGCTGCTATAGCCCCTGCCAAATGAGCCACTTCTATTGAGTGTAGAAGAACATTCTGTCCAAAGCTTGTTCTGAATTTTAATCTCCCGAGGAGTTCTATTAATTTTGGAGGAAGGTCAATCACTCCGGTATCATAAGCCGCTGCTTCTCCTGCTTTTCTTATTTCTTCTTTTACATCTTCCTCTGTCTTTCTAACTATTTCCTCAATTCTGGCTGGTTGAATTCTGCCGTCTTCTATTAATCTTTCAAGAGCTAATTTTGCTATATACCTTCTAATCGGCGAGAAGCTCGAAAGAACTACAACCTCAGGTGTATCATCTATCACTACCTCAACGCCTGTCAATTTCTCAAAAGTCTTAATGTTTCTGCCTTCTTTGCCAATAATCCTTCCTTTCACCTTATCAGAAGGCAAAGTGACTGTGGTTACCGTTGTCTCTTGGGCTTGTGAGAGAGCATATTTTTGAATGGCGTTTGCTAGGATTTTTTGGGCCCTTTCTTCTAACTCTTTTTTTCCTTCCTCCTCAAGTCTGCGTATTTTTTCCAAAAGCTCTTTCTTGGCAGTCTCCTCAATCCTTTGAATCAATTCTTTTTTTGCCTCTTTTTCTGTCAATCTTGCTACCTTCTCAAGTTTCTTCTTCTCCTCTTCAATTTTCTTCTCATATTCAGTTTTTAATTTCTCAAGCTCTCCCTCTTTTTCCTGTAGTTCTTTCTCTTTTTTTGCTGTAGCGGCAATCTTTGCCTGCAAAATCTTCTCTCTTTTTGCTAAAAACTTCTCTGCTTCTAATATTTCTTTTCTCCTTTCGGATTCCTCTTTTCGCGCATAGCGAATAATCTGATTTGCCTTTAGGTGTGCTTTATTTATTATTTTCTCAGCCTCTGCTTTAGCATTTTCTATTTTCTTTTTTAGATTCTGTTCTATTGTCCCTTGGCGTCGGCGTAAGATTGTTGCTCGTGCAAAGTAGCCTAAAATCGAACCCAAACCAAATCCTAGCAAACCTACTGCCAGAATTGTTTGGTAGGTCATAGTTGGTAATCTCAAAAGATTGGTAAACGGTCTTTATCATCGGTTTACCCAATCTTTTAGTTAATTAACTCTATTAAAGTAGCAAATTTTTAAGCGATTGTAAATCCTTACTATTTCTTTTTGGGTTCAATAACCATATCAATAATCCCATATTCTTTTGCTTCCTTAGCAGATAGATAGAAATCTCTATCGGTATCCTTTTCAATCTTCTTTAAGGGCTGGCCGGTATGTTTTGCAAGGATTTGATTGATTTTATTCTTAATCTTGATAATCTGTTTAGCAGTAATTTCTATTTCTACAGCCTCACCACTAACACCTCCTGCAACCTGATGAAGCAAAATTTCAGAATTCGGAAGGGCAAATCTTTTTCCTTTCTTTCCTGCTGCTAAAAGAACTGCGGCCATAGAACCTGCCAAGCCCACACAAACAGTAGAAATTGGACATTCAACATATTGCATCGTATCATAAATTGCTAATCCCGCTGTTACCGATCCCCCTGGACTGTTAATATAAAGCTTGATCTCTTTTTTGGGATCTTTTGAGGCAAGATAAAGAATTTGAGCAATAACAAGATTGGCCAGAGCATCAGTAATTGGACCTGCTAAGAAAACTATTCTATCCTCTAATAAGCGAGAATATATATCATAAACTCTTTCTCTCATTCCAGACTTTTCTATAATTGTTGGAATAATGTTCATAGTAATCGATGATTAATGATAAATGATTACTTATTCATTACTCCTTAATTGCAAAACTCTCAAGAAATTCCAAGGTTTTCTGATTTTCTATCCTTTCTCTAATATACTCCCGCAGAGCCTCCGGGTCAATATGTTGCTCTGCTTCCTTTGGGGTTCTAAACCGCGTCAAAAATTTATCTGCTTCTCTTTTTATCTCCTCTTCTTCTGCCTGGATATTCTCTCTTTTCTTAATCTCTCTAAGAATTAAAAACTTTTTTACCTTGGCTCTAACCTCTGGAAGAAGAGATTTTTTTAAATCTTCCTCTGTTTGCTTGATTCCTTTTAAATATTCAGAAAAAGAAATTCCAAGCAATTGAGGAATGTTTCCCTTGAGTTCTTTAAGGGTTCTTGCAAGCTCAACTTCAATTAAGACCTTGGGTATTTCAAAGGAGGTTTCTTTTGAGATTCTTTCTAAAATTTCTCCCTGCACCCTTTGGCTTTCAATCTGTTTTTTTTCTGCCTCAATTCCTTCTTTGATACTATTTTTTAAGTCTTGTAAATCTTTAAATTTGCCTAAACTCCTTGCCCAGTTATCATCAATTTTGGGTAATTCTATTTTTTCTATCCTTAAAACTTTTGCTTTAATTTGAGCTTTTTTGCTTGCCAACGCTTGATTGAAATAATCATGTGGGAAGGTTATCTGAAACTCTTTTTCTTCTCCTTTCTTCATACCTAAAAGCTCCTTCTCAAAGTCAGGCAAAAGATGACTTTCTCCCAAAATAATTCTTTCTTGATGTTCTCTTCCTTTCTCTATATCAGGCGAGGACCAGGTAATTTCTAAAAAATCTCCAAATTCCGCAGGCTCTTCTTTTGGATATCTTTTGGCTCTACTTTTTTGGATCCATTTAAGGGTTTGGTCTATTTCTTTTTCCTCCACAGAAACCTTGCGCCTTTTAACCTGAGATGCGATGTTTTTGTAATCAGGGAGTTGAATATCGGGTAAAACACAGATTGTAAACTTGAATTCGAAAGGATTGTTGGGGGCTAACCTTATAATTTCAACCCTTGGAGGACCAAGGACTTCAATTTTCTTCTGCTTTATAATCTCTGAATAAGCCTGTCTTACAGCTTCCTCTGCAACCTCTTCTAGAAAATTTTCATGTAATAAAAATTGGACCAGCTCCTCTGGCGCTTTGCCTTTCCGAAAACCTTTTATCTCCATCTCCTTGCCTTTTTCTTTAGCTTTTTTCTTTATGAACGGTTCCAGTTCTTGAAATTCAAATTTAACCAAAATTTCCTTTTGAGACTCAGGTAAGTTTTTTATTTCAAATTTCATAAAAATAATGGGAGGGCAAGCAGCGAAACTACCCCAATTAATTTTATAAGGATATTTAAGGAAGGGCCGGCAGTATCTTTAAAAGGATCACCTACAGTATCTCCCACAACTGCTGCTTTGTGGGCTTCAGATCCTTTGCCGCCAAAATTTCCCGCTTCAATATATTTTTTCGCATTATCCCAGGCTGCTCCTGAATTGGCCATCAAAAGCGCTAAAAGAAAGCCTGAGCCTAAAGCTCCAATCATTGTGCCTGCAACAGACATTTTTCCAAGAATCACCCCTATTAAAATAGGAATAACAACTACCAAAACAGCTGGAAAGCTCATTTCTCTCAATGCTCTTTTTGTAACTAAATCAATCGCTCTTTTATAATCTGGTTTTTCTTTACCCTCCAGCAATTTCTTTTCTTTAAACTGTCTCCTTACCTCTTCTACTACTTCCAAGGCTCCCTGCGATACTCCTTTCATTGCTAAGGCTGAGAAAAGGAAAGGAAGCATTGCTCCAACAAAAAATCCAGCCAAAAGTTTTGGATCCAAAAGGTTAATTTCTTTTAGGTTGCTTTGTTGTGAATAAGTTGCCAGCCAAGACAGAGCTGCCAAAGCTGCTGCGCCTATAGCAAAACCTTTACCTGTGGCTGCGGTAGAATTGCCAACCGCATCCAAAGCTTCTGTTCTCTGTCTTGCCTCCGGCGGAAGATCTGCCATCTCAGAAATACCTGCTGCGTTATCAGCAATAGGGCCATAGCAATCGGTAGAAAGATTAATGCCTAACACTCCCAAAAGACCAACAGAAGCTAAAGCAATTCCATAAAGTCCTCCAAAATAATAAGCAAGGACAATTGCTATTCCCACAGCAATAACTGGCAGGACAGTACTTTTCATTCCAACAATTAAACCCTCCATTATAACATTAGAGGGACCAATTCTTGCTGCTTTTGCTATTTCTAATGTTGGCTTTCTCTTCTCAGAGGTGTAATATTCTGTTGTTTTTCCAATAAGAACGCCACATAAAAGACCTGCTAGAATAGGCCAGAATAGCGAGATATCTTGAAAATAAAAATTCACTATCAAAAAGGAAAAAAGAATCATCAATAAATTAGCGCCAAGAATGCCTCTCTCCATTGCTTTTCTTACTTCCTCTGTTTGCCTTGTAAACTCTTTTTGTTCTAACTTCGAGGGAACTTTCATCAGGAAACTCCCAACCAAAGATGCTAAAATTCCAGAGGCGGCAATCAAAAGAGGAAGAACTAACCCTTTTAAACCAAAATTAATTATCCCAATAATCATTGCTGCAATAATGGTTGAAACATAAGATTCAAACAAATCTGCTCCCATTCCCGCAATGTCTCCAACGTTATCTCCTACATTGTCGGCAATTGTAGCAGGGTTTCTTGGATCGTCTTCAGGAATATTCAATTCGGTTTTACCTACAATATCTGCTCCAACATCAGCGCTCTTTGTGTAGATACCTCCTCCGACCCTCATAAATAAGGCAACAAATGAGGCTCCAAAGGCATAATTTATTAAAAGGGCAGGAGTTTTAAAAAGCCACCAAATAATTATTACACCCAAAAGCCCCAATCCTACAACCAAAAAACCCATTACTTCTCCTCCCCAAATGGCTACTTTAAAACTCTCAGAAAAGCTCTTTTGGGCTTTATTCGCGCATCTTTGATTAGCTAAAGTAGATATGGTCATTCCGATATATCCTGCAAGACTTGAGGTAATTGCCCCAAAAAGGAAAATTAAAGAAGCCTGCCAAGTTTTCTGAATCAATCCCAAAAGCAGCGCCACCAAAATCACAATCAAAAGCATTGATTTAAATTCTCTTTTCAAAAAAGCTCTTGCGCCAGCCTGAATTGCCTGGGCAATTTCTTTTATTTTTTCTTGCCCCGGGCTAATTTTTTTAATTTTTCTAATAATTTATAAAACAAAAATAATATCTAATAAGGCAAAAAAGGAAGCCAAAAGGATGAACCACTGCATAATAATCAATTTAATTATTTTTAATTATTTTATTAATACTCAATCACTCAGCCACTCGATCACTTGATCACTAAATCACTTAATAAATAACTCGCCAACTCAATCACTTAACAACTTAATAACTCAATCTATTTCTTGTTTTCTGATGAGTTTTCTTTCTTAGACTCTTTTGCCTCTTCTTGAGTTTTATCTTCCTTTTTTTCCGTTTCTTCTTTCTCTTCTGTTTCTTTTTTTTCTTCTACAAAAGGTTTTACATCAATTTTCCATCCTGTAAGTTTGGCAGCCAACCTTACATTTTGACCATCTTTACCAATTGCTAAAGACAATTGATCCTCTGGCACTAACACTTCTGCCTTTCCTTTTTCTCCTAACTTCACTTCGATAACCTTGGCTGGTGATAAAGCATTCGCAATAAACTCTTTTGGATCTTCTGACCATTGAACGATATCAATTTTTTCTCCTCCTAAGGTATTGATAACTGCTGCCACTCGGGTACCTCGTTGCCCCACCATTGCACCTATTGGATCTATCTCTTTTTGCTCTGAAAAAACAGCTATTTTTGTTCTTGAGCCAGGTTCCCTGGCGATGGATTTTATTTTAACTTGTCCTGAAGATACTTCAGGAACTTCAATTTCAAACAATTTAGAGACGAATTTAGGATAAGCGCGGGATAAAATAATCATTGGACCTTTTGGGGTTTGTTCCACTTTTCTTACTAAAACTCTCAATCTTTGGCCGGGTTTGTAAAACTCATGAGGAATTTGTTCTTTTGGAGGCAAAATTCCTAATGCTTTACCCAGATCGAGATAAACATTTTTGCCTTCGATTCTTTGAACTGTGCCTGAAACTATCTCTCCCTCTTTTTTTGAAAATTCCTCAAAAATACTCTCTCTTTCTGCCTCTTTCAATTTTTGTAAAATAACTTGCTTTGCTGTTTGAGCAGCAATTCTTCCGTACTCTTCTTTTGTCTCCAATGGAAAAATTAACTCATCTCCTGGTTTTACATTTGGATCAATTTTTTTTGCTTCTTCTATCATAATATGCTTCTTTGGATTAAACTTTATCTTTTTTTCCTCCGGCTCTTTATTTTCTTTCTTCAGTTTCTCAAGCTCCTCTTCTGTATAAACCATTGATTTATCTACCACCTGTTTCACTTGCCAGAACTTTACCTCTCCTGTTTCTGGATTAAGTTTTGCCCGGATAATTTCTCCTTTCTTTGAAAAATCTTTTTTATAGGCAGCAGCAAGAGCAGATTCTGTAGCCTCAAGAACCTTTTCAAAACTCAGCCCTTTTTCTTCTGCAATCTGGGCCAAGGCTGATGTAATTTCTTTTAAATTTTTGAGCATATATTTAAAAAATTAAAGTCCGATTTATCGGACTATTTACATTTTAAGTTTTTCGTGTGGAATGTCAAGAAATTTATACATTCTTAAAATGTACTATTTTTGCTTTTCTTTGTTGGAAGTCTAAAGAAAGAGTTATAACATCAATTGAAAAAGGGGCCTCAAGCTTGTGTTTATTAAGCCAGATTTCTGCTAATCTTTTAATCCGCTGAAGTTTTTTGTAATTTACCCTATCCTCCGGATGAAATGGTTTAGAAATTTTCTGAGTTTTGACCTCTATAAAAACAATTTCCTTTTTCTTTTTTGCAATTATATCTATCTCCCCTAATTTTTTGCCGTTTTTAAAATAATAAGCAAAGTTTTTGTCCAAAATATGATATCCTTTTTTGATAAGATATTGACAAGCCAAATTTTCACCAAATTGACCGATTTCTTTATTGTCCGCTTTGTCCGGATTTAATATGGCCATTTTATTTTGTCCGTTTTCCCCAATGTCCTTTAGTTTTTCACAAGTTTTCCACAGTTTTGAGTGGACCTAAGGGGAGTTGAACCCCTATCTCTGCGTTGCGAACGCAGCGCTCTACCGTTGAGCTATAGGCCCGTTATGCAATTTTTAATTTTTAATTCTTAATTTTTAATTTTTAACTAGATAGCTTAAGGGAATCTGCAGAAAATTCGGATTGTCTTTTCCTTCTTTGAAAAGATAATGCGGTTCTTAGTCTTAAAAGTTTTTTTAAGTCTTTTTGCAAGTTTTTTGGCAATTTGGTTTTCAGTAAAAGTAACTCTAAGCATCCCTCTGGCTATATCTTCAACAGAAATCACTCTTGCTAATGGGTCTCTTCTATGTTCCTCTTGAGCAAAATTATTAATAAATTGCAACAATTCCTCTTTATCTTCCGGACAATTTTCAAGAATTATCTCACCTTCAAACTTGCCCTCTTTTATCATCTTACAAGCAGGACAAAGTTCAAATCTTATTTCTTTGTCTTCTTTTAACTCCGGATAATCCTCCAAAGAATGATGCCATGATTTGTGCCAATAAAAAGCCTCGCATTCAGGACAAACAATAATGTCTTTTTTACCTCTTTTCTCTTTTTTTGGAAAACGCCAAAGAAGATTTTTAGGAAGAAATTTCCGCATA
>CAZUSK010000010.1:0-8854 GCA_964623345.1 uncultured Candidatus Saccharibacteria bacterium | reverse complement strand
AATATTCATAACCCATCTTTTGTGCTGTTTCTACCATCTCTTCAATTGAATTAGCGCCCCCATTCCATTTTGTGTGGCAATGCAGATCTCCTTTAATATCTTTAAGTTCAATAATCTTTGGTAACTTTCCTTTTTGGGCTGCTTCTATTTCGCCCTGATTTTCTCTCAACTCTGGAGGAATCCATTGCATTTTTAAAATTTTATAAACTTCTTCTTCTGTTTTACCAGCTACAAATTTATTGCCTTTAAAAACCCCGTATTCATTGAGCTTTAGTCCTAGGTCAATCGCGATTTTTCTTAGAGCAATATTATGATCTTTTGAGCCGGTAAAATATTGCAAAGCCGAACCAAAAGATTTCTCAGGAATTACTCTTAAATCTACATCTATACCTGTCTCCAGCCGAATTGAAGACTTGGTGGTTCCTTTACCCCATACTTTAATCACTCCTGGTAACTTCACAAATTCTTCCATTACAGCTTCTGGTCTTGAGGCTACTACCAAGATATCAACATCACCAATAGTTTCTTTTCTTCTTCTAAGCGAGCCTGCTATGCTTAGCCTTTTTACTCCTTTTACTTTTTTAAGTCTCTTCTCAATCTCTTGAACAAGGGGTAGAACTTCTCCTAAAAGAAATCTTCCTCCACTTTTTTTTAAAAATTCAATTCCTTGAAGGATATTTTGTTCAGTTTTTTCGCCAAACCCTGGTAACTCTCTTATTTTTCCTTGTTTCGCAGCTTTTTCTAATTCTTTCAAATTTGTAATACCTAATTCTTCATACAAAACTTTCACCATTTTTGGCCCTACTCCTTCAATAGAAGTTAATTCTTCAATATCAACTGGATATCTCTTTTTAAATTCCTCATAATATTTAACTTTACCGGTCTTTAAATATTCTTCGATTTTTTTTGCAATACTTTCACCAATACCCGGAATTGCTTTTACTCCTTTAAAACCTCTTTTTTGATAAATGTCTTTGATATCCTCTTCTAAATTTTCCAAAATTATAGCCGCTTTCTCATAAGCATAAGGTTTAAAAGGAACACCCTCCATCTCTAAAAAATAGGCTATTTCATAGAAGATGTTTGCCAATTCTTGGTTGTTTGTAAACTTCATACTTTTAACAACTTCTTTAAAAATAAAGCATTCTCAATCGCAAATCCGTAAAAATCATTATTGAAATATACAAAAACATCTCTCTTTTCTTTTTGCCATTTTTTTATCTTCTTTGCCAAATTTTCTAACGCCTCATCTGAATATTTAGAAGCAAAAAGTTCTGCTGGCCCATGCATTCTTATATAAACAAAATCTGAAGTTACAACCTCTGCTTTGGGGTAGCGAGAAGAATCAGCAATTACCCAAGCAGCGTTATATTTTTCCAAAAGCTTATAGATTTTTTTATCCAGCCAGGTTTTATGTCGGAATTCAAAAGCGTATCTCAGTTTATAGTGGGTAGTGAGTAGTGAATAGTGAGTAGTGGGTAGTGAGTAGTTAGAGAGAAGTTTTAGGAAATCTTTTAGTCTTCGAACACTTTCTTTTTCGGCTTTAAAGGATGGTGGAAATTGAAAGAGTATGGGGCCTAACTTTTCTTTTAAATTTTTTGCATTTTCAAAAAATTGCTCCCAGGCGTCTTTTACATCTTTTAACCTTTTTATATGGGTAATGAACCTTGAAGCCTTAACAGAAAAAAGAAACTCTTTTGGAGTTTCTTGATACCATTTTAAAAAAGTTGTAGGTCGCGGAAGATGATAAAAGGAATAGTTAACTTCTGCAGTATCAAAATGTTTTGCAAAATATTTTAGGCGATCTTTTGAAGGAAGATCTTCTGGATAAAACTTGCCAACCCAATGAGAATATACCCACCCTGAGGTTCCTATATAAATTTTTGCTTTCTGCAAGGTCATTGAAAAGAATCATTTTTCAGAAGGCTTAACTTCTTCAGAAAAGTATCTGTCCAATTCATCTACAAATTTTAAAAGAAGAGGGTCATCGATTCTCTCTTTAATCTCAATCCACCAGGGCATAATAGGAAATTTTTTATCTTTCTTAAAATACTCAATTGCCTGAACAAGGTTAGCAATTTTATCTACCTGAGCAACAAACCTACCTTCTTTAGATAGCCCTTCTTCAAAATCCACCCATAAGTTTATTATTTCGTCCTGTAAATCTTTTGGTAAATGAGAGGTCAATTTTACTATCGCTTGCCATTCTGTATTTCTTTTTTCTAACAACCACTCTAAACGTTTTGCTTGTGACATCCGCGGGGGTTTTGTGAATAACTCTGATACAGTATTGTTATTCGTAAGCAAAATGGGGTCATAAGGGGTTTGATCTCCTGCGTATACTTCACAAAGATCGTGAGCTAAAGCAATCTTGATGATCCTTTTTGTATTTAACCCTTTTTTTTGCCCTAACAACCAGGCCATAATTGTCATATGAAATGTATGTTGTGATACAGTCTCTGCGTTTTTAACACCTCTAAACACCCATCCTCTTCTTTGAATAAATTTTAGTTGTTCTATTTCTCTTACAAACCAAAAAAGCCCATCCATAGGGCCTTGGTATTTTTTTCTCTTATGTGCTTGTTTGCAAAATAACATTTCTGCGATGTTTCTAAACCTTGCAAGTGTTCTATCTCGGATTACCTCTCTCGACCATCTTCTCCAAAGAGGAAGCTGTATTTTATCTTCCTTTTTCCAATATTCTAATGCTTGAAGAAAACTTTCTAATTTGCCTATCTGCCAAGCAAATTTACCTACTTCTGTCTTTTTTGTACGATAAGATACCCATAATTCTCTTATTTCCTGCTTAAGTTCTTGTGGCAATCTTGCGATAAGTTTTTCGAGTCCTTTTAATTCCTCTTGATAGCGTCTTGCCTCTATTTTTCTTTTCTCTCTTAAGGAAAACGGAGGTTTCCTTTTAAGCATTTCTTTAATCTTTTCTAAATTGCTTTTCTTTGATAGATCTTGTGGGATTAGCGGGTCATAAGGCGTTTTATCGCTTACATATACTTCAAAAATATCATGTAAAAGTAGGGTCTTAAGAAGTCTCTCTTCGTCCAGGCCTTTGGATTTATTTAAAATCCACCCTAAAATTGCAGATCTAAATAAATGATCGGCTGTCGTCTCTGGGTTTTTAATACCATAAAGAAGCCACCCCCTTCTTGGCTTTTCTTTTAATTTACCGATATTAATAATGAAATCTAACAGTGATTTCATATAGATGCGAAAAGAGGGCTCTTTGCCCTCTTTTCGTTCTTATCTTTTAGATATTTCGATATGTAATTTTTTTAATTTTGTAAATTGTTGTCACTGTAGATTGAACCTTTACTTTGTCACCTACCTTATGATTCAAAAGCGCTTTTCCTACCGGAGACTCATGACTTATCTTACCCAAAAACGGATTTGCCTCAAGTGGTCCCACAATTGTAAACTCGTCTATTTGTCCTTCTACCTCTACTTGTACTGTTGCCCCTATCTGAACAACATTTTGCTTATGTTTTGGTGGCGGTTTTATCAGTTGATAATTTCTTAATATTTCTTCTAATTCTTCTAACCTTGACTCTAAAAAACTAATATCTTCTTGAAAAGTGAGATATTCTGAATCTACTCCATGAGGTGCAGCAATCATAGGAGTTTCTTTCTCCATTTTCTGTGCTTTTTTTTGCTTTAGTTCTTCAAACTCCTTTTTAAGTTTTTCTAATCCTTCTTTTGTTAAATAAAATTTCTTCTCTTGAGCCATGGTATCTGTTCAATAATTTAGTTTATCTCTTCCAAATATAATGTCAAGAATTTGACAAATTTAAAAAAACAACCTAATCTCTCATTAAAGCTCTTTCTTTTTTTATACAATCCTGCCAAGGAGGTGATGAAAATGAAGGCGGAGGCTATCCGGAGAGTACTTGCTTTTCTGTCGGAGATCTTCTCGCTTACACACCTTAAAAGATCTGGTTGGCGTAGATTCGGTATACCAGATGAACTCCGAGAAAGCGTAGCTGACCATGTCTTTGGAGTTGCTCATATCGCTTTAATTCTAGCATACCTTGAGAAAGTGCCAAAAGAAAAATGGAAAGATGTTGCTTTGATGGCTCTTATTCACGACAATCCCGAAACCCGGCTCGGAGACCTGGATAGAATCGCCACGACTTATATTCGAAGAAAAAGGGCTACTCAACTTGCGCTTAGAGACCAAATATCTGGCCTTCCCGATGAACTCAAGGAAATCTTTGCGACATTATCCAAAAAACTTGAAGGCGACAGCATCGCGGCTCAAATTGTAAGAGATGCAGATATTCTAGACTTCGCTCTCCGCGCATTGTCACTAGCACAAAGAGGGTATCCAACAAAAGAAGCGGCTGAGTCATCCATGAGTGAACTCACAACGAAATCTGCTAAGGCTCTTTTAAGAGAAGCTTTCAAGGTAGAAGACCTAACTGCTCTCTGGACAAAAGATCTGGAACTTGCGGGAGATCCTCGATGATTACAAAAGAGGATAAAGGCTCGAATCTCGGCAAAAAGAAGAAAAGAAAACGGCCTATTCTCTTAACGCTTTCAGAGAATAGGCCGTTTTTATTTAGCAAGTTAGATGAAAAAGGCCGATTATTTTCTTTTCTCTCCCTTCTTCTTCTTTAGATTCTTGTAATTGAATGTTAAATGTCTTTATGGCTTCTTCGGTTGAGTCAATAACCAGTTCTATTCCTTGGTCTTTAATTAATTTCTTTGCCCTTGGGGTAACCTTAGCCACTCCATACGCACCAGTGCCTATAATGATAATTTCTGGTTTTTGCGAAACAGCTCTTGCTACATCTTTAAAATCAATTATGTGACTCTCTTCTCTTTGCCATTGTAAAACCTCACCTGTCCATCTTACCTCAACATCAAAATTATATCTTTTCCCATCTATTATAATTTGGCCAAATTTATATTCTTCAATCATTTTTGAGTTTAATTATGGTAATTTCGGGTTTGGCGTTAAATCTAAAAGGGATAAAGGTCCAACCAATACCCTTATTGACATAAAGCCATTTATAATCTCCTCCAAAAAACCCGCTTTTATATTCTCTATCATATTTTAAAGGTAAAATTAAGTTAGATATCAAAGGAAGATTTATTTGACCTCCATGGGTGTGGCCACATAAAACTAATACATTCTTAAAATTAACTTTTCTAAAAATTTCGGGTGAGTGCGCCAAGAGAATTTTGGGCATTTTCATATCTACATTCTCAATTGCCTTATCTAATTGGTCAAAACCTAAATGAGGATCGTCAACGCCTATTAAATATACTCCTTCCAAAAAAACTGATTTATTGTTTATAACCTGAATATTTTTCCTGTCTAAAATTTTTATAAATTTATTGAGGTGTTTATTTCTATGTTCATGATTGCCAAAAACAAGATAAATGCCTTTTTTTGGAATTTTAACAAGAGAGTCTGAAAATTTCTCTAAATCGGTCCAATTGCACGTTGTCCAGTCTATAAAATCTCCGGTTATAAAAATATAATCTGGGTTTATTTCTTTTAATTTCTTAAGGAGTTGTTTCTCTCTTTTTGAGAAATCTCGGAAGTGAATATCAGAGATATGAACAAAAGACTGTCTTTCTGCCTGAAAAGGGAGGTTTTGTAATTTTACCTCTAAAGTATTTATCTCAATTTCTGTAGATCCAACTAAACCAATAAAGATTAAACTAACAACCATAATAAGCACAACTAAAAAGAAAACAGCAATTTTCCTCATCTTAGATTAAAATTAAAAGAATTTCTAATATGACCCCAATTAGTAAAAATAATGGCAAGAGATATAAAATAGGTGCTATTTTTTGTTGAAGATGCAATGCTACTGCTTTTTTATAGAGGAAAATATGGATAAATCCCTCAATACCTATAGCAATTGCACCACAAAGACTAATGATCAAGATAAAGCTTTTAAGACCAATTGCGTACAACAGTAAAGGAACGCCTACTGCTAAAATAAAAGATAACCCTCTTGGAAATTTTAAATCATACCAGAAAACTTTTTCAATTGTTAAGCCTAAAGTGAGATAAGAAGTAAAACAGGTGATCACTCCAAACAAATACCCAATCCATAAAATCTTCTTACCAAGAACTAAAACAAGACCTGAAAGAGCATCTTGGGTTGTTTCTTTGCCAGAAACTCCTACAACTGCCACTATAAAGAGAATGTAAACTAAGGCCGCAAAAAAGACTCCTAAGGCGATGGTTCTTTTTACAAGTGTTTCTTTTTTCTGTAGCATCTCTGTAATTTCTGGCACAACGGCCGAGCCCCACAAAGAAAACAAAATAACACCATAAGGATAGAACGAAAACTTAGAAAAGGATAAATTGCTTATATCAATAAAACTGTGGGCTTTAATAAGTAAAAATAACAAAAGCCCGAAGAAGAAAATATTGATTAATATCTCAGACCAAGAAATACTTTTGATTCCTTTGAAAATTAAAAAACTTCCTAAAATAAAAAAAGTCAATACGTAATAAAACTCTTTCCCTCCTAAAAAAGGACACAAAAGCTTATACAAAAATCCTCCTCCAACGATTAGATATGCAAGTTGAGCCCCAAAAAGTCCAAAGAATGTAGAAAATAAAGACAAAGTCCCCCATTTCTTTCCCAAATATTGAAATACGTATCCCGGAAAACGGTGTTTTTCCTTTGTTAAACAGCAAACTTTGGCAAAAAGTAAATGAATTAGTATGGTTAAAAATCCTAACAAAGCAAAATAGAGAAGAATTAAAAATAGACCGATATCCTTTGTGGCCCAGGGCAAAGCAAAAATACCCACGCCAATAATTGTACCTACAAAGACAAAAAAGGCTTTTAAGAAATTCATCTTTTTCTCAACATTCTTCTTTCAATTAAAAGAAGTCCTGCCAGAATCAAGACCCCTAAAAGAGCTGTGAAAGTAGCTAAAAAATACAGCTTTAGCCCTACTGCAACACCGATTGCAGCTACAAGCCAAAGTCCGGCAGCAGTGGTTAAACCTTCTACATGGTCTCTTCTAAAAATTATTACCCCGCTTCCAATAAAACCAATTCCAATTGCTACAGCTTGAATAACTCTAAGGGGATCAAGGTTGCTTTTATACTCTCCAAAAATATTCAGAGATAAAAAAGCTAAAATAGTAAAAAGGCAAGAACCAATACAAACAAGCATGTAGGTTCTCAACCCTGCTTCTTTTTTTCCAAACTCTCTTTCAAGCCCTAAAAGTCCGCCTAAAGCCGCTGCTAAGATTATTTGTAAAATTATCTCTATGGCTTCTCTCATTTTACAATTTAAAAACTCGATACCCTTCTCGTACTTTCTCTTTTACCTTTAACCCTATCTCTTCTCCTTTCTTGGCTTTATTAATCTTTTGATGGTTTATCTCCATTGAGCTTACTTTCTGCTTAAAATCTACCTCACCTCCAACTATTCTTATTTGATCTCCTACCTTGAGGGGAGCGTTTAACTTTATTGCAGCCACTTTGATCTTATCAAAATAATGAGTAACCTTTCCTATCAATTTCTCTTTTTTCTGGGGCTTTTTCTTTGTTCTTACTACTTTTTTCTTTTGTTTTGATTTCGTCTTTCTAACTTTCTTTACTTTCTTTTTTGTTTTAGATTTGCTTTTACGTTTACTTTTCTTTTTGACCATAGCTTTTTATTCTATTGAATTTAATAGACCTTTAAATTAATTTTATCATAAAATTTATGCCCCTGGGAGGAGTCGAACCTCCATCTGAGGCTCCGGAGGCCTCTGTTTTATCCGTTAAACTACAGGGGCGCCGCTACAA
Organism: uncultured Candidatus Saccharibacteria bacterium; assembly: GCA_964623345.1. Taxonomy (GTDB): domain Bacteria; phylum Patescibacteriota; class Minisyncoccia; order Minisyncoccales; family PEYH01; genus JAGGTU01. Next base: position 1,071 of record CAZUSK010000010.1, on the reverse strand, counting down.
CAAATAAATTGCTCTCTTTTTTGGATCTTTTTAAGATTCTTGCCTCTAAAACTTTAAATCCCGCCTTTTGAATAGTATTTTTTAAAGAGTTTAAAGTAAAAACATGGAGGTATCTTTGTATTATAATATTGCCTTGCGAATCTTTCCATGGCAGAAATATGTCAAAAAAGTCTAATTTTGATTTACCAATTAGTTTTAATATTGTATATTTTAAAAGAAGCCATTTTGTTTTCTTTTTTGGTAAAAGATTCCATACGCTAAGAATTAAAACACCATCTTTTTTAAGCACTCTTTTTATCTCTTTTAAAAATTGCATTCTGTACTTAAAGGAGGGAATGTGATGAAAAACAGAAAGACAAAATACTTTATTAAAAAATTGATCTTGGAATGGTAAAGATAAAGGTGAGGTTACAAAGAATTTACCTTGCGGATAACTTTTTTTTGCGATCTCTATCATTTTGGATGATGTGTCTACCCCAAAATATTCAGCATCATTTTTGATCTCAAAAAGCCGCCCGTTCCCGCACCCGAGGTCCAGAATTCTCTCACCTTTTTTTATAAATTTTTTTAAATACAAAAAATCCTCTGGAATATAGCTTCTTGTTCTTGAAAAATGATTAGCAATTTTGTTATAATCCTCCTTTATCTTGTTTAATAAAAACTGAGCGTACTCCTCTTTCATGCAACCAGCTGAAATTTTAATTTTAAAACTTAAAAAAGTACCAAAGAAAGACAGAAAAACTTTAGAAAAGCTGAAAAGAGAAATTGCAGCGGATTTTTCAATTGATTTCCTGTCAAATTCTTTGTTATTAAAAGCTTACCATAAGTTATTAAAAGAAAAAAGAATAGAAAGAGATAGAAGTTTAGAGGAGCTTTTAAAAATCAAGAAAATTAGATCTCTTTCTGGTATCGTAATTGTTTCTGTTTTAACAAAACCCTACCCTTGTCCAGGTAAATGTTTGTATTGCCCTTATCAGAGTGGCATTCCAAAGAGTTATGTAAAAGGGGAACCTGCGGTTGATAGAGCAGTTTTATTAAAATATCATCCATATCTCCAAGTTCAGGCTCGTC
>CAZUSK010000009.1:0-9679 GCA_964623345.1 uncultured Candidatus Saccharibacteria bacterium | reverse complement strand
AATTCAAAATTAATGAACCGAACAATAACCAAGAACCAAACTCCAATAATCAAACCCAAGAAGAAAATATAGAAACCTATCTTGATTCTTATCCAGAAAAAGAGACAACATCAACCAATGCAGAGTTTGTCTTTCATTCAAATATAGAAAATCCTACATATCAATGCCAAATAAATAAACAAGGGTGGGAGCCTTGTAGTTCTCCAAAGCAATATGTAAATCTTCTTCCTGGAGAATATATCTTTGAGGTTTATGCTATTTCTCAAAATGGAGAATATGATGAGACTCCGGAAGTATATGAGTGGGAGATAATAGAAGCGCAAAGCGCAAAGCTCAAAGCGCAAAACTACAGCTTAAATCTTAAAGCTGAAGAAAAAGAGGTAAATTCTGAAGAAGAAACCTTAGACTCTGAATCTGAAATCCTAAACCCTAATCAAATTCAAAATTCAAATGACCAAAATAATAACAATCAAAACGAAGACTTAAAAGAACTAAATGAGGACCAGGAACCAAGTACCAAGAACCAGAAATCAATAATAGAAGGACAAGAAGAGGAGGAGGGTGATTTTGAAGAAGTTATAAATACAATCAATTCAACTACAACAACATCAACTCTGTCTTGTATTCCTAATTGGCAGTGTGGTGATTGGCAGCCAAAAGAAGATACGGTATGTGAAGGAGAGGTATTTGTTCAGACAAGAACCTGCACTGATTTAAATGACTGCCGGACTGACGAAGCAAAACCAGAAGAATCAAGAGAGGTTTTTGGAACAAAGGATTGCAGCTTAGAGACTGTAGAAGAAGAGGGATAGGGAATTTCGAAATATCGATATATCGAAATATCGAAATGTCGATATGTCGAAATATCGAGATTAAGGGTTGATTTTATTTGCAATTTCTGGTATAATTTTGAAGCTCAAGTAGGCAAGGCAATCGCCCCCTCCCCCTAATTTTGCCCATGCATCTCCTATGTATTTGTATCTCTTACAAAGCAAAAAGGATAGATCATTCTATATTGGAGTAACTAGAAATTTAAGAGAAAGGTTAAAACAGCACAATAAAGGCCTTTCTCCTGCCACAAAACATAAAAGACCTTGGGTATTGATATATGTAGAATGGTATCGATCTGGGAAGGATGCTATACAGAGAGAAAAACAACTCAAAAAACACAAAAGCGGATGGAATAAACTCAGAGAACGAATTTCAGATAGCATCCTTCCTGGGCAGAATTAGGGGGAGGGGGAGGAAAGTCCGAACTTCCCCTCCCCCTCGGAGAGGGGGAGGTAAAACCCAGTGGGTAATACCCACCGCTGGCAACAGAGGGGTGCGAAAAGAGACGCCCAAACTTGTGAAAGTTTGGGTCCCCCACATGGATATGTGGGGGGATCCCGGAAGAAATTCCGGGTGTGATACGGCTAAATCCCTGGGGGAAGCAAGGGCAAGCTCCCTCCCTCTCACTGAGGGGGAAGGGAGAAAGGTAGCCCGCTTGATCCCCTCCTGAAAAGGAGGGGACAGATAAATGATTGCCATCCCCCACCACTTTTGGACAAGCGAAAGCTTAATTTGTGCCAAAGGCACAAGTCCAAAAGTGGTGGGGGATACAGAATTCGGCTTATTGCCTGCTTGAGCTACCCCGCTGAGCGGGGTTTTTTAATTTGTAAAAATAAAAAGAGCGTAATAAAATAAAAAAGTATGATAGGAGAGAAATTTTTATCCTCAATTTTGTTAATTTTATTTTCCTTGTTATTTTCTTTTTCTTCAAATCAACCTGAAACCATTAATGTTTCTTCTCAGCCTCTGCTTTCTTCTCAGGAAAAGTTTGTTTTTAAAGAAATCACTCATAACGCAGATTGGTCAAAGCGGGATGCTCATACAAGCGTTGTCTTTAATGATAAAATTTGGGTAATTGGTGGGGTAGGAGGAAAATCACCTGATTATAGTAAAATTCAAAGTGATATCTGGTTCTCAGATGATGGAAAAAGTTGGGTTTTAGTAAATGATTTAATGCCTTGGGGACCAAGAAGAGCTCACGCTTCAGTTATATTTCAAGACAAGATTTGGATTTTAGGAGGAGTTACAAAAGGAGAAAAATATCTAAACGATGTCTGGAATTCAGAAGATGGTATCCATTGGCACCTTGTTACAAAACACGCTCAATGGACACCAAGAAAAGGATTCACGGCAACAGTTTTTAAAGGGAAAATATGGGTTATAGGAGGAGTAGATACAAAGGGAGCTGTAAATGATATTTGGGTATCTTCTGATGGAAAAAATTGGACCCTTATAACAAAGCATGCTCCATTTTCTCCACGATACGATCACGCGGTTGAGGTATTTCAAGGAAAAATTTGGCTTTCGGGGGGAGTTTTTCCAGGTAAAATGGGGGAAAAGGAGATATGGTATTCAGAAGACGGGAAAAACTGGTATAAAGTTCAAAAAGAAATCCCTTGGAGAGGACGGCATGGGCATTGCTTGATTACATTTAAAAATCGTCTTTGGATTATAGGTGGTTGGAGCGGTTGGGGAGAAGGTTTTAATGATGTTTGGTTTTCCTTTGATGGAGAAAACTGGAAAGAATTTACTCATGAAAGCCCTTGGGTTGGGAGAGAAGATTTAACCTGCCTTGTTTTTAAAGACAGACTTTGGATTTTAGGGGGAATGATTACAAGTGGCCAGCGCACAAATGACGTTTGGGTTTTAGAGGAAGGATAAAATTAAAAAATTTAATGATGCTTGAACCAAACCCTGGAAAAAAATTAGAAATAGAGGCGGGGGGTCAAAAATGGTTGAGATTTCCAATTAAGACCCACTTTATCACTCCAAAGGACAGATTAGATTTTGTAATTCAAAAGTATGTCCTGCCTAATTTACAGAAAGGGGATATAATTGCTTTTGGGCAAAAGATTATCTCAATTTTGCAAAATAGGGTGATTTACAAAAAAGATGTAAAAGTTGGTTTTTGGGCAAAGTTTTTATCAAAATTTGCTACAAAAACTCCCTATGGGTTTTCGGTGGGCAACCCTTTAAAAATGCAAGTTGCAATTAATATGGCAGGGCTGCCAAGGATTATTTTTGCTGGAATTATAGGGGAGATTGGAAAACTTTTTGGCAAAAGAGGTCTTTTTTATAAATTAGCCGGACATCAAATTAATGAGTTAGATGGGTTTTACGGAGAGGCATTTAAAGAGTATGCTGAAATGGGTATATTAGGGCCAAAAGATTGTGATAAATTATGCAAAGAGATTGAAGAGAAATATAAATTTGCTTGTTGTGTGGTTGATGTGAATGATTTGGGAGGTAATATTTTGGGAGTAAGCCCGTCTTTGATAGGAAAGGAAAAACTTATTCTTCAAATTTTAAGAGATAATCCTGCAGGACAGGGAAATGAACAAACACCGATTATTATTATAAGGAGAAATTCAAAATGCAAAATTAAAAATTAAAAATTGCAGTTTAAAATTCAAAATTGATAAAATTAAAAATCTTGATTTACCAATTTCACGCTTCAGATTGTCATTTTGAGATTTGAATTTTTGTTCATGATTCAAAAAATTCTTAAAAAAGAAACAAATAGTATTACCTGGGCTGCTTTTATTTTGGCTACATCAAGTGTTGTAAGTGCAATTTTGGGTTTTTTGAGAGACAGGCTTTTGGCAGGAAGATTTGGGGCAGGGCAGGAGCTTGATATTTATTATGCCGCCTTCAGAATTCCTAATTTAATTTTTGGGCTTTTAATTTCAGGAGGAATTATTGCTGCATTTTTACCTATTTTTTCAGAATATTATAAAAAAGACAAAGAAAAAGCTTGGAGATTAGCAAGCAATGTTTTAAATGTATTTTTATTTTTTTCAATCTTAATCTGCTTAGTCTTAATTATTTTTGTCCCTTATTTTATAAAATTTATTGTGCCTGGGTTTGATGAGACAAATAAAGCAATGACGGTGGCTCTTACAAGGATTATGTTTCTTTCCCCGATATTTTTTGGCATCTCAAATATCTTAGCCAGCATCCTTCAGTATTTTAGACGATTTTTAGTTTATGCATTAGCACCGGTTCTTTATAACATAGGAATAATTATTGGAATTATATTTTTTGCGCCTGTTTTTGGGCTAAAAGGGTTAGCCTTTGGTGTTGTTTTGGGAGCTTTTTTACATTGGTTTTGCCAACTACCTTCTGCTATTCATTGTGGGTTTCATTGGAAACCTGTTTTCTCTTTGTTTTCTTCAGGTTTGAGGCGAATTGTGAAATTAATGATTCCAAGAACAATTTCTGCTTTAGCTTCTCATTTCAATTTAATTGTAATGACTGCCATTGCTTCTACAATCGGTGTAGGGAGTATTGCTGTGTTTAATTTTGCAAGCAATTTTAGATCTTTACCAATTGGAATCATTGGCGGCTCTTTTGCTGTGGCTGCTTATCCTTTTTTGGCGCGCTTGGAAGCTGAAAATGAGAGAAAAAAATTTGTGCAAAGTTTAGCTTTGACCTGCAGGCGAGTTTTATTTTTAACTATTCCGTTGAGTTTTTTACTTTTTCTTTTACGAGCTCAAATTATAAGGTTAGTTTTAGGGACCGGAAAATTTGACTGGCTTGCAACAAGACTTACTGCTGCCTCTTTGGGTTTATTTGCTTTTGGTATTTTTGCTTATTCTTTAATTCCTCTTTTTACAAGAGCCTTTTTTGCTCTTAAAGATACAAAGACGCCACTTTTTATTAGTCTAATTTCTTTAAGTTTAAACATTCTTTTTGCTTTTTTGTTTGTATGGTTGTTGGGTTTTGAGAATCCTTTTTATAATTTTTTTGTAACTTTTTTAAAACTAAGAGGGATTAATAATATTAAAGTGATAGGCCTTCCTTTGGCTATTTCAATTTCTGGAATATTGCAGTTGAGTTTACTTTTATTTTTTCTTTATAAAAAGATAGGAGATTTTCAACTGAGACAAATTTGGACTTCGTTTTGTAAAATCATTTTTTCTTCCATTTTAATGTCAGTTTTTGTGTATTTAGTTCTTCATTTTGTAGCTGAATTTGTAAATATGCAGACCTGGACGGGGGTATTTTTGCAGGCTATTTCTGCAGGCGGAGTGGGGGTTTTAATCTATTTCTTCTTTGCTTATATTTTGAAATTAGAGGAAACAAAGATGATATTAAAAAAGATAGTTCACCTTGTCCCCGGCAGGTGGAGGAATGAGAAAAAAGAGAATGGAGGAATATAAAATATGGAGATCAAAAATATCAGAAATTTTTGTATCATCTCTCATATTGATCATGGAAAGTCAACTTTAGCTGACCGGTTTTTAGAAATTACTCAGACAGTCTCAAAAGAAAAAATGCATCCCCAGTTTTTAGATATGATGGATTTAGAAAGAGAAAAGGGGATAACAATAAAAATGCAGCCAGTGCGCATGGTTTGGAAAAGAGATAATGCTGAATTTATTCTGAACCTGATAGATACTCCAGGTCATGTTGATTTTTCTTACGAGGTATCAAGAGGTATGTCTGCCGTTGAGGGGGCAATACTTTTGGTAGACGCCACAAAAGGCATTCAGGCCCAAACTTTAGCAAACTTAGAATTAGCTCAAAAAGAGGGACTGGTAATCATTCCAGCAGTAAATAAGATTGATTTACCTCAGGCCCAAATTGAGGAGACACAAAGCGAGATAGCCAAAATTTTGAATATCCAAAAAGAAGATGTTTTTAAAATTTCTGCTAAGAAAGGAACAAATGTAGAAAATCTGCTATTAGAGGTTATAAAAAAGATTCCTCCGCCAAAAGGAAATTTAAACTCGCCTTTTAAAGCCTTAATTTTTGATTCAAAATATGATCCTTATCTTGGGGTGATTGCCTATGTGCGTATTTTTGATGGGAAGGTAAAAAAAGATGAATTTGTATATATAGTGCAGCAGAATTTAGCAATAAAAGTAAAAGAAGTAGGATGGTTTTTACCCCAATTACAAAAAACAGATGTTTTGGAAGCAGGAGAGATAGGGTATATTGCCTTAGGGGTTAAAGATCCATCAAAAATAAGGATTGGGCAGACAATTGTGAAAGAAGAGTTTAAAGAACAAATCAAACCGCTTCCGGGATACAAAGAACCAAAACCTGTTGTTTTTGCAAGCATTTTTCCTGAGAAAACTGCTAACTGGCTAAGTTTAAAAGATGCTCTGGAGTGTCTTAAGTTAAATGACCCCTCTTTGTTTTTTGAGGCAGAAACAAGATCAATGCTGGGCAAAGGTTTTAGGTGTGGTTTTCTGGGAGTTTTACATGCTGAAATTACAGTTGAGCGGCTAAAAAGAGAATTTGGTTTAGATTTAATAGTTACCTCTCCTTCTGTGGCATATAAAATTCTTACCAAAGATAACAAAGAAGTATTAGTCTATAGCCCAAAAGATTGGCCTCATTATTCACAAATTCAAAAAATATATGAACGTTTTGCAGAAGTTAAGATTATTGTTCCTCAAAGATTTTTAAGCAATGTTTTGACTCTTATTAAAGATAAAAACCCAATATTTGAAACCTTAGGCGAGAGGGTTATTTTAGAATTAGAAATGCCCTTAAGGGAAGTGATTATTGGGTTTTATGATAAGTTAAAGAGTGTAAGTGAGGGATATGCTTCTATGGATTATAGGTTATTGGATTGGAGAGAAGCAGATTTGGTGAAGTTAGAGTTTTTAATTGGAGGAAAGGTTGAAGAATCTCTCTCAAAAATAGTACCAAGGAAACTAGCCCAAAAAGAGGCTCAAAGAATGGTGGAACTTTTAAAGGAGAATATTCCTCCTCAGCAATTTAGCTTACCAATTCAGGCTCAAGTTGAAGGCAGGATTATTGCAAGAAGAAATATTAAGGCAAGAAGAAAAGATGTTTTAGCGCCGTTGTATGGAGGGGATTATACAAGAAAGTTGAAGTTGTTAGAGAGACAAAAAAGAGGCAAGAAAAAGCTTAAAGAAAGAGGGCAAGTATCAATTCCTAATGAAGTTTTTTGGAAGATTATAAAAATGAGTGGGTAGGAGGGAGAGAATTACCTAAAAAGAGGAGCTAACAGCCAGGCAATCATAGAGAGTACCACTAAAAATATAATAATTACCCAGATGATTTTTATAACTTGCTTTGCCTTTACCTTTGCCATAATTTTGTTACAATTAATATATGATAACAAAAAGAAGAAAAAAGAGAAATAGAGACTGGGATGAGATATTGTCAATTACTTTACTTTTGGTATTAAACTTAATTATTATATCATTTTTAATTGTTGGAAATTGGAAATTATATCAAAAAAGAGCAAGTTTGAGAAAGGATGTGATAGACCTAAAAAAGGAAGTATCGCTGCTAAAAGAGAGGAATGCCCAATTAAAAAAATTATTTTTTGAAGCTTCTCAAAAAGAGTACTTAGAAAAAATTATTAGGGAGAAAGGATTATATAAAAAACCCGGGGAGGAGGTGGTTGTAATTGTTAAAGAGAAAGAAAAACCTCCTTTACCTCCCCCGCCTCCAAAAGAAGATCATTTACAGCAAATGATTAATTTCTTTAAAAATTTGTTTGGGCGTTAGCCTATGCGGGTGTAGCACAGAGGCAGTGCACCTGCTTCCCAAGCAGGAGAGGCGGGTTCGAGTCCCGTCACCCGCTCCACTTGCCTAAAGAGGCAAATTTTCTCTGGGAATACAGTGTTGGCGTTTCAAAACCTTAAGTTGTACTCAACGAGGCTCGTCCTCGTTGATTTTTGGTTCTTGACCCATTCAAAGATCTATGTGAAAATTGAAAAAATAAGGAGTTTATTCAATTTTATGGAAAAAAGGCGGTTTAAAATTGGGGTGATGGGAAAAGCTGGGCGAAGTAAGGTTTTGCCAGATATTTTGGTGAAGAATGCTAAAATAATAGGCAAAACAATTGCAGAAAAGGGTCATATTTTGGTAACTGGCGCCTGTATGGGGGTGCCCCACATTGCTGCAAAAGCCGCTACCCAAGCAGGAGGGCTTGTTTTGGGGTACTCTCCGGCAAAAAACCTAAGAGAACACCGAGAACCTCCTATCTCTTATCCATCGCCAACTAAAAATACAATTCTTCTCTTCACTGGGTATGGGAAAGTTGGAAGGAATATCCTCTCTATTTTTGAGTGTGATGGAGTAATATTCATAGGTGGGGGAATAGGAACCTTAAACGAATTTTCGATTGCTGCTCATGAGGGGAAGGTAATCGGTATATTGGAGGGTACCAAAAGTGTTGTGGAGAAAATTGTAGATCAAATAAAAAAGGAGGGAAATGGTAAATCACCCATAGTAATTAAGGAGAAGAATCCGAGGAAATTGGTGGTAAAAGTGATTCAGGCGATCGTGAAACACCAGGAGAATCCTAAAAAAGAGGTACCTTTCTCGTTTAAAAATAAAAACGGGCATAATTTGGTGGGAGTGCTACATCTTCCTGAAAAAGAAAAACCTCCGTTGGTAATAATTTGCCACGGATTTCAAGGAACCAAAACTGAAAGGAAGATTGTCCTCTTAGCTAGAAGATTGCAAGAAATAGGGATTTTAGTTTGTCGCTTTGATTTTGAGGGGTGTGGTGATTCAGAGGGTGATCCTAAAGAAATAACTGTAGAAAACGAGGTTTCTGATGTATATTTAGCTTACAAAAATGTCTTAAAACAGTGTGATATAAACCCAACAAAGATTGGGTTGGTTGGTGAAAGTTTAGGTTCTGTAATAGCAACTTTGGCTATCATTAAGTTTAAAATTCCGGCCAAGACTGTTGTGTTCTGGAGTCAAGCCTTTGACCAAAAGAGTTTACTTAAAAAATGGTACCAGGCAGAGGAGATAAGGAAACTAAAAGAAAAAGGCTTTATAATTCGGGGGCAAAAAGAAATTGGTCATCGTTATTATTATGAAAACAGAAATAAGGACTATTCTATTTATCTCTCGCGGCTGAATGTTCCGGTCTTACTTATCCATGGAGGCAAAGACGAAGATGTGCCATTAGAATTTTCTCAAAAACTGGCAAACAAATATCCCAACATTACTTTAAAAATCCTTAAAAAAGCCAATCATAAATTTGAAGATTTTACTTCCCAAAGACAACTAATTTCTTTGACTGCTAGATGGTTTAAAAAACATTTATAGTATAGCTGAAAAAACAAAGAGACATTGGATTTCTTGTTTTAACTCATCTAAATTTTGCCCACTTTTGTATAGAAAAACCCTCCACAAAATGTAGCGAGAACTGTTCTCGTTACGTTGGTTTTGTGGAATTAATCAAAAACGTGCCATTTTGGAAAATTGGGACCAGGAAGCTAGATTTATCAAGGGTTCCTGAGAGGTGGTTCCTTGGGGACTGTCCCCACGGAAATTGTAGAACAGAACTTGACAGTATAGCTAACAGCTATTATAATTTTTGCAGCAGGCTTTAAAAATTCGCTAAGGAAGGAGGTTGGTATGCATAGTTTGACACAGGTCGTTAAAGTAATCTCTGTAGGGTTGTTTCTTTATCCAATAGTGGGACTAAAACTGCAGTCTCTTTTAGTAGAAAAAGAGACAGATATTTCCTATTATTGTAATTGTTCTCAACTGGCTTTTATTACAGGAGCATCAGCAATTTTTTTAGCGTTGGCGTGGATATTAAGAAAAGATGTTTTGCGGTTCGATAAAACGATGAAATTTATAATAGGGCCTTTCTTGTGTTCGATAGTACTTACCT
>CAZUSK010000008.1:0-10810 GCA_964623345.1 uncultured Candidatus Saccharibacteria bacterium | reverse complement strand
CCTTTCTATAAAAATTTGTCTTTTTTATTTATTTAAACTTTTTTCTTAAAGGGCCCTTTCTAAAAACTTTTCTTTAGCTTCTTCGCTTAAATGCTATAATGGATCATAAAAAGCTTTATTCTTTGCTTTAGTTTTTTAATTTTCTCTACCTTGTCTAAAGTCTGAGTAGTCTTTTTAATTAAGTCAGAGCTAAGCCGGTTGAATTTTTGTAAGGCAATAAAAGGATTAATCCCGGCAAGAAGTTTAACTTCTTTAAATAGAGGTTTGACAGATTAAGTTTCTTACGTTATTTTATTAACAGTGCTGGAGGAGGAGGTCTCCTGGGGACCGCTTGACTTCTCAGCAGCTTCGCGGAGCTCAGGTTCTCCACGAGACGGGATGGGCACCTTTTCGTAGGGTGCCCATTTTATTTTATATTTACCTTTTAAAATTCTGTTTTTAATATTAGACAACTTCTTAGAATGAAAAGAAATAAGTTCTGTTTTTTGTAATCCCTTTAATTTCATTTATTCCTATTTCAAACTCTAAGTGGTTCTATAACCATGGATCAGAGCTATTCTAACTTTGCTTTATCCAAATTGTTTTAAATTTTTGCCCTTTCTTTTATTAAACCACTACTTGAAAGCCTTGATTTCTTTTTCCAGATACAATAAAAGCTTCTATTTCTGTAATCTCTCTTCTCACCACTTATCTTCTGTTTAATATAACTCCTAAACCAGCTAAAGGACAATTTAAGGCTAAAGTCTTCCACTCTGGCAGGTCAGTATATCGTTTTTTGGGATACGGAGCTTCTTTTGAACTCTCCCGGTAATCCGAACTCTATGCTGTGCAGAGGATTATTGCTCTCTTTATCCGTTTTAATCTTTCTCTCCTATTTACTTGTATGTTGCACAACGTTCTGAGAGTATTCAAAATTTTGAGCAAAGCAAGAAATTTAAATGAAGTGATAGCGAAGTCGAATATGCACATGTTATCTGCTGTGCTTTTCATTCACTCACTTAGTGAATCAATGAAATCTTTTACGCTCTCCCATTTCGTAGTACGAGGGTGTTTGTCTTTGAAATATATTTTAGGCTCTGACCATAGAAAACTATAATCCGGTGCACCTACTAAAAGTGCAGGACGTTTCCCTTTTTTTGTTTTGTAATTTATATCTCCATGCCATTCATTGTTTTTAAGGTGAACATGTTCTGGATTTTTAATGGGCTCCCGATACTGACTGGGGTCAAAAACATTTGTAAGATTAGGGGGATAGGTTCATAAACATCTCCAAACTTGTGGAGCGAGGCATTTTTAGCGTTTCTCACATCAGGGTTTAACCAGTCCCATAACTCTTTATAAGAAGAAAAAGCATTTTGCACTAGCATGAGATAAAACAAGTAATTTTTACGGTCACCCACCACATTGATTCCGGTAAAGCCAGCAATCCAAACGCCTTTCCAATCCTCTGGTGATCTCCATGTTCTCATATAATGCTTACAGGTACATAAAGTAACGAGGTCACCTTGAAAATTAGGAGCAGATCCTATTTGAACAAAACCCCTAACACCATCTATTTTTACAGTAGTAAGCACATAACTATAAACCAGCCCCTCCTCCCCATTTAGAATTTTTTTAAGCTCACACAATGTTTTATTTATATTTTTACTCAATTTACCATGCGTAGGCCATTTCTGACAAACTTCCTCTCGGTTACTATTTCCACATTTTCTATTCATATTTCATCCTCCTGCGGCATGATAGCTTGTTTATATCTAAATTGTTTACATATACATTCTTCTGGTCAACCGCTATTTTTATTCTCTCTCAGCAGAAATTGTACATTTCCTTGCCATTTTATAAAAAATAAATTTATTTTTATCTACCCTATTTTTTTATATTAAAACGGGTTAAAGTCAACTTTTATTTTGCCAAAAAAGAGCCCTCAAACTCAGTAAATTCGTTCAGGTACGCAGGGCAACTACCCTAAAATGTTGTTTTCGGGTAGGTAAATAGAAAGTTTAAAAACTGCTTGATAAAATTTTTTTCCTATACATATATATATGTATAAAAGTAGCGGAAGAGGTTGGGTAATTCTGGGCATTCTGGAAGACGAAAGACAAAGAATTATTCATAGAATAGAGGCAATTAGAAAAGAAATCTCAGAACTTCCCTCTTATTCAATCAGAAAAAAAGTTTATAAAGATAAAACCTACTATTATGCGGTAAAAAGCATAAGACAGGGGAAAAAGGTCATAAGTCGCCACATAAAACCTTTAAAGAAAGAAGAACTTGAACTTATAGAAAAGAGAAAAAAGCTTAAAGCAGAGCTTAAAAGGTTAAAACTTAGACTTGAGCTTTTAAACAAATTTCTTAAACATGAAAGCTGAAAAACTTATTAAAAACATTTCAAAGCTGTTAAATTTTTCAAGAGCTGAGTTTGTTCTTTGTGGAAGCTGGTACATGCATTATTATCAGAAAATTCTGCCTTTCAAATACAGTCTTCGAACTATGGATGTTGACTTTGTTTTTGCACTTAAAACAAGGAATCTTAAAAAAGTGGATTTAGGAGCCTTTTTAAAACAAGAAGGGTTCAGCAGGCTGGCCGTAAGCGATCTTGAAGTGTTTTATGTTTCTGAATATTTAAGAATTGACTTTCTTATCCAGCAAAAAAGCCCCGGGAAAAAGCAATGTTTATAGAAAAACTTGGTATATATGCAGTTCCGCTGTATTTTGTTGATTCTCTTATCCCTGAAAAAATAGAAGTAGAAGGTATTCCTCTGCCTTTACCTGAAAGATTTTATCTTCACAAGCTTATTGTATCTCAAAAAAGACAGAACCCTTCTAAGGCTTTAAAAGATCTGGAACAGGCAAAAACAATAAGAGAAGTTTTAAATTAAGAGAAACTTGAAGAATTAAAGGAAAATCTTCATAACAAGTGAAAAAAATTGGTCGAAATAGTTGAAAAAACTTTGTTTTAACTTTTCGGTTCTTTTATTCCTGCTTTAAATAGTATTTTTTTCAATACTAAACAGGAATAAATCCTAACAATTAAAAGTGTCCAAATTTTGGAGGCATCTCAGGACTCATTAGAAATAACATAAACATATTCATTAAAATTTGTTTTTTGATTAATATCTTCTGTAAATGGAAACTTCATCTCCCTAACGACCAAGCTCAGCAGCAGGCAATTAGCTCGTCTGCTGGAGTGGTTTGTTAGATTTTACGGAAAATATTTATAAATCTCCTTCCGATGTAAAATTCGAACAAAAATTAAAGTATTACCTCCAACTTCTAATCCTATCCTATAATCTCCTATTCTTATCCTCCAAAAATTCTTCCCGCTCCGCAATTTCTTCAGGTCTCCTTTTAAATTTTTCAATTCTTTAACCTTTTCTAAATTTTTAATCACCTTTTTAAGTTCTTCTAAAACATCCTTGTCTTTTATTTTCTTTAAGTCTCTTTTAAAGCTATTTTCAAACTTTAAGTCCATTTTCAATTATATCCATGATTTCATCTTTACTAACAAATTCATTTTTTCTCCCTTCTTCAATAGCTTTACTTAGTGCTATATCTTCTATAACTTCTTCTATAATCTCCTTGAAAAATTCTCGTTTTTCTGTAAAAAGCTTAAAAATTATTTCTTCTAACAACTGTTTAAGTTCCTGTTCTTTTAAAATTATTTCCATCTTGTTTCCCCTAGAAATTTTAGTTTCAATTTTAATTTTGACACTTTTCAAAAATTTTTCAATCTAACGGCTTAGGTCACCTGCCGCTATGGAACAAGCACCAGTAGAATAGCGGTCAGGTAAAGTGTTTTGTTAGTCAAGTATGCAACTATTATATTATAATTATATTATATTATAATTATATTATAAGTATTTATTTTAATCATACTATACCTTCTTGGGCAGGAGATCGAAAAGTATTGAAAATATCCTTAATACTCTTACTCTCACTCTATATCCCCAGTACAATTGTTGAAATACAACCTATTTTGAAGAAATTTCAAATGTATAAGGTAATATTTACTCAAAGAGTATCAAAAAAGAGAGCTTGATAAAAATTATCCTAGATGTCCATCTATCTGTATAAAGAGGATGTTCAATTGAGAGACATTATTAAATTCCTTTATTACCCTTAAAATAACTTTCTTTCGTCAAAGCTTTACTTGTACAAAACCTGTAAATTCTATTCCAAGTCCTCCCAGACCGCCTGTTGACAAATTCCACCATAACCACATATAAAATTTCCTTCCATATCAGTTTCTACTAAAAGACTGTAAACCCAGGAAGTGGGACATTTCACTTCTTTCACTGAAATCACAAGAATAGCTACTAAATTACCAAAAACGCCTTTTACTCTCTCATACTTAACTGTATGTCCAAGATATATAACACCTGTTGATGTATTTTTTACACGGGTAAAAACTACAGGAGGGTTACAGGAATGAGATAAATAAGGCAATTTTTTATAAATTTTCTCACTTACAGTAGATATTAAATACTCACCCTTTACAAAATAGCCATCACTCTTTAAATACCCTTCTATAAAAGCTCTTTTTACTTTTTTAGGAGCTGAAAATAGAATATCAGGAATATTTTTATGTACTCCCCTCCTTCCATTTACCCTTTTTGTTCCTGCTTTCAATATATCAGCAAGTAAAAAGAGCATGATCTGTGAATAAATTCTTATTTCTTCTACAAATTCTTTTGTTTTAAAAATCGTATAAGAGATCCCTCTTTTTTTAAGAAATTTAATTATTCTTTTTTTACACTCTTTATAAAATCTTTTTTTTGTCCCTAAAAAAATACGAACAATCTTCATTTTCTTGTTTATACTTCCATCTGCTACAAAAACTCCTAGAAAAAAGGCTAAATCTTCGTCTATCTCTAAAAAACGAGGAAACTTCGTCCTGTTATTATTAGTACCTTCTAAATAAAGTTTTAAATCATTGCACTCTTCTAGTAAATAATTAAGTGTTTCTGAATCCAAAGATTTCATTAAAAACCTATTCTTTGTAACACTCTTCCTGCTTTTGTTTTTCTTCTTAACTAATTTTAAAACTTGTGTAGCCCTCCCATCTACCTTAACTTTATATTTCAAAGATAATTCTAACAACTTTAAAAGTTTATCAGCATTTTCCTTTTTTAAATTACACTTTCCTCTTTCAAAAAGTGACAGAACACTTTTACTTATTCCGATAGCTTTTGCAAGTTGTGATTGAGTTAATTTTTTATTCAATCTTTCGTTTCTTATAATCTCACGTTGTTTCTTACTAAATAGTACTACTTCACCAAAGAAATCTTTTACTTTTTTGTATGCTCTACGAGATAAAAAATCTTCCAACTTATCACTTTCTACCATCAAATTGCCTGGAGGACCTATTTTTAAAAATTTTTTCAAAAGATCAATTTTCAATTCTTTCTCCTCTGGAAGTATTATCTTAGCAGGAACTAAAACTATATCTCCTGACTTTAAATTCTTAGTTTCAATGCATTCTACCTTTCCATTTACAAGTGTAAAAAAAGAAGAATGTTCACTTACAATAATTTTTCTGCCATAAGCAAGAACAACTTCAAACATGCGGTGTGAATCCGCTTTATGTCTAATTATTCCCCTTATAGGAAAAAGCTTAACCTCTCCTTTAGAGTTAAAAGCTAAACAAAAATATTTCTCATCTAAAAAGACTTTCTCCTTTTCTTTCCCTGGATTGCTATCAAAAAATTTATCTGCAAAATCTCCAATAGTTGTAAATGTTGGATTTTCTTCCTCAAATATTAAAATTGGAGTATCTCCTGCAATGAAATCTAAATCTATATCTTTATAAGGCTTTTTGGTAAAAGTTGGTATTTTCATATGTAACCTCCTGTTAAAAATTTTGGTGTTTTTTAACTATTTAAATTTTTTGAAATGGATCGGACTTTGGACTTTTGGTTGTGTATTGATAATTGGGTTTAAAAAGATGGTATAAAAGTAAACTTGAATTTCCCTTTGAAATAAGCTTTATTTATACCACAAATCAGTTTAAAACTTTTAGAAGAATTAAAACGCAGACTTAAGGTAATAGGATTTTTTTGCTTTTCAATTCCTTGCCCAGAAGGTTATTTTTACTTATTTACAACATAATGACCTTCTATTAACCTATTTCTAACATCCGTTATTTTTATGCTATCTTTTTAGACACGATTGTTGAAACACAACCAGAAGTATAGGATGATTAGAATTATCTATAGAGACATAACTAGTGAAACATTATATTAAAAAACATAAAGAAAAGAAATATTTTAGATAAAAAATCGTATTTCAAAATAGAAAATTTTTAATTCTTTTTCGGCAAGTAGAAAAAATAGTCAAACTTTCTATTTTGATCATTTCCTATTTTAAAATTTGAAAAGAGAGAAATGGGTAAAAGAAAATTTTTATGTTTTTAACTGACTCAGCTGAGTTATAAGTAACCTTACAATCTCTTTTTTTCGTTCCTGCAAAATTTTTCTTATATTGGTTTGAAGATTATTTTCTAAATTGGACCAATATTCCTTGATGCGTGCAACCCAAGAAATTGGATCTCCCAAGGAGACCTGGCTACTCACCTGATGAAATTTTTCTAAACTCCATTCTTCTTCATTTATGATTTCTTTCATAAACTCATTTTCTAATTTATCGAGTAGCTTTGTTTCTTTTAAAAATTCTTCTACAAAAACCGAAACAAATTGTTTATGATAAGTTTTTATTTTCAGTACATCCAAAGGAGCTCCGTTTGCTGTTTCAAACCATTTTTCCACTTCTAAAAGGGTTGGACGTACTTTTTCTGATATGTATTCTTTTAAACGGGTTTCCAAAAATTCTAAGAACCCACCTGCTGAAAAAGCATTAAGTTCATATCTTTTTTTTTCGTTTTTAAAAAACAAATAATCTTTCCAAAAATACGATGGAATCTTTTCTTTACCAAGAGTTTTTTTAATATCATCAAGTAAAGAATTTAACTGTTTAAGAAATCCTGGTATTTCTTGATTAGAACTTTGGTGTGACTTGTTAGAACTTGAAGAAATGTTTTCTGAAAGCAAATTGTGTTCTTTTGCTTGCTTTACAGTTAATCCCAAATCTACGAATTCGATATTTAATAACTCTCGCTCAACAAACCATGAACCACGAAGTAGATCTAGAAAAATTCCATAGCCTGATGGGTCAGCATCATGTAAGCAAAATACTCTAAGTTCTTTTGAAATACCTCGTTCCTTTAACCATTTTTGTAAACATTCAATCAAAAGAGACATGCCTTCAACGGCGAAACCTTTTCCATAAATTACTATTAAATCATATTTTTCGGGAATTTGGGCAGATTCAATCATCTCTCTAAAACCTTCTTTTTCTACATAAAGTATATTAGCAAATGACCTCCAAGAGAGTTTGTTGATAATTCGAGAAAAAATATCCAAATCTACTTCTTCAAATATCTCCTGATGAGGTATGTACACATGTCCTCTTGTATCTCTACTAAAAAGATATTTTCGTCTTTCCTGCTCAACACATTTTACTGCTTTTACAAATGCCTCATAAGTCATATGTTCATTATATGTGTTTTCATACATGCGACGAGCAGCATAATAACCTTGACGGAGTAAAGGACGAGTTTTAGCACTGCCTTGGGCATTACGAATAATTTCATCAATATTTTCTTTAATAAAGTTTGTGACACTAATTTTTTTGGAATTTTTACTGTTAATACTTTTTCTATATTTTTTAATTAAGTTAAAAGCTCTTTCTACAATTTTTCCGGCTTCTGATGGTCCTGACATTTTTTCTATTTGATTTTTACAATTTACATCTATGAGTGAGATAGAGTCTTTCCGACTTTCAGGAAATATATCTTTTGGTGTAATTATATGTAATAAAATAAAAGCAGAAATAGGAGATTTACTTTCAAGGAATTTTTTTCTAAAACTATTTTCTCCTCCTGGAGAAGGAATTAAATTGTCTCCATCCCAGAGAGAATAAGATGCTGGGAAAATACAGGATCCATTTACTCCCAAGAAATAAAAAACTTCCTCTTGTCCACTTAGAAGATCAATCGGAGCTATACAAACTTCCAATTTAAAACAAGGAGCGCCTGCATCACTCCAATTAACACGTGCTGGATATATTTCCATATACTCTAGTTCATCTTTAACAATAAATCCTAATCTTCTAGTAAGTGGAGTAAGCTGAGAAATAGCCTGTTTAAAAATATCTTTCCCGATAGTTTTTATATATTTAGAAGATTTAGGTTTTGAAAATTTCCTTAAAGTATTATATAAAATTTTCGCATCACTTTCTTCAAAAAGGTTTAAATTTTTAGAAAGAATGTTTGTTAATTTTCCCCAGTCATTTTCCGATAATTTTTCCTTGAGACGGCGAAACTTAGAAGATGATAATCCATAAAAAGTTTTGGATAACCATTCTTGTACATTAATATTTTCAATACCATTATTTTTAAATTTTTGAGCTTTCCTGTAAAAATCTTCCGCACTAAATACACTTAGATGAGGCAACTCTTGTGAAAAGTTTTGGAGAAATTTATTTTTATCCTCCAAAGCTTTGAACTCTAAAATGTTTTTATCATCTATAAAAACTTGCCAAGTGATAAAAGGATTTAAAAGAATTTCAGCGAAAAGTACTTCTTGAGTATATCGAAGGTTACTAACTTTATATTTAAATGGAACAGCGACCTCAATTTGAGTATAAGATTTCTCTGAATTTTCTGTATTTTTAGGATTAATTTCAATTTTGGGTACAATATCTTGCGATTGTTCCATGAAACTAATTGTGGCCCTGAATTCATGTGTCTCAATTTTCATAGGAATTCCTGCACAGTTAGAAATTCCAGCAATAATCGTGAGAGCATTGCCCTTTCTTCCTCTATTAATAGTTCCTGCTAAATATTTTGTAGATACATATAGTTTAGGAGAAATTTTTTCTATTATTTCTCGAGGTATTCCAGGACCATCGTCAAGAATTTTAACTAAAAAATAATCTTTAAATGTGTTTATTGAAACTTTTATATTTTTAGCTTTCGCATCTGCAGCATTGTCTAAGAGTTCTTTTAAAACTGTTCCTAAAAGGTGCCATGAGTATTTTGCTCCTATATAACCTCTAAGTTCTTCTAAAGATGAAAAAGTTCTAACATTTCGACTTTCTACAGTTAAAAAGTTCATTTTTACCTCCTTTTTATATAAACATTTTTATTTAAATTCAAACAACTTGAAAATTTTTTCATTCATATTATAATATTATTAATATAATATTGAATTATTTTATTTTCTCAATTTGTTATAATAATAACTCAAAATGAGTAAAAAGCAAGACAATTTAAAAAATTTTTTAAATTTTTGAGAAGGAAGGAGGAGAAAAAGAAATGAAAAAGAGTGAAAAATACAAGAAAAAAATAGGAAATAGACTGAAAGAGGCATTAAAACAGGCAGGAATAAAAAATACAGAGTTAGCGGAAGAAATGGGAATAGCAATTAATACGGTATCACAATGGACACGAGGACTAAGAGAACCAAAGTATGAGGTTTTACATTTTTTATTTAAAAAATACGGAATAAATCCCAACTTTATTATTCTTGGGATTGGAAATCCAGTATTTAAAGAAGTTTACCACTCTCTAAAAATTTTACCGGAAGATGAGCAAATTATGAGAGAAACATACAAACAGATTGTAGAAGTTCTTGAAAATTATGAAACTCCTTGGAAAATTGTTCCAAGGAGTGTGCTTGAAAAATGGAAAGAAGAAATACAAGAAACATCAGGAATAGAAAAAGTTTTTAGTTTTTTAAAAAATTTGCCTCAAAAAACTTTACATACATTATATTCTTCATTCGAAATAGTTTCTAGTAGAATTCTTTTTTTTGTAAATGCTTATTGGGAGCAAATGATGAAAGCAATTTGGAAATGTTATTGGGCTTTAAGAACAGCTAAGATTCCTTCAGCTAAAGAAATAGCGATTTTGGGAGTACTGTATAGTGGAGAAAAAGATTTTGTAAAAGCGGCTATGTTACTTCAAAAAATTTTAAGTGAACATAAAATAGCAGAATGGAATTTTTCAGAGGAAGAAATAAAAAAAGAAATAAAAAAAGAAATGTTGTTTAAACCTTTGCAAGAGAACGAGATTAATCCAGTAACATACACATATTTAAGACAGGCTGGAAGACAGCTTATAGACTTAGCTATACTAAAAAATCTTCCACAGTTTTGTATTGTTCATTCTAAAGCATATTGGGAGAAATGTCCTATTTGTTCAAAATTAGAATCAAATGCTATGTAAGTGCTTATTCAAAAGTGTGTTAGTTTGAGAGGATATGATAAAGCTGAAAAAAACAATACAAAAAATAAAACGAACAATTAAGGGGGCAAATAAGGATAAGAAAGGGGTATCAACATTTTCTTCATCTGGTAAAGGTTTTTCATTATCTTAAGTCTGCGTTTTACTTCTTTAAAAAGCTTCTCAAATTGATCTGTGGTACAAATAAATTTTTTATCTCAGAAGGAATTTCAAGATTATTTTTTGCTATTTTTCCCAGAGATAATTATTGAAATACAACCTTTTTTCATTGACTTTTTAAAATTTTAAGTTATTAAAATTTTTTAAGAAACTTTTTAATTTTAAAATGGACGGCTTAAAAAAACGAAAAGAAAATAATAATAAAGTTTAATAAAAAATAAAACTATCTCATATTAATAGAGGAAAAAAATGGATATGAATAGTTATATTAAAAAGGTATACAATGACTTAGATTTTTTATCTAAACAATCAGAAGAGATTTTTATGTCTATGAATTCAATAGAAGAA
>CAZUSK010000007.1:10495-12209 GCA_964623345.1 uncultured Candidatus Saccharibacteria bacterium | reverse complement strand
AAGATTTTATCTGGTTTTATAATCGTAGAAAATTACGATTTAAACAAAGTTGTAAAATTTTCAAAAGAAGCCGTTGAGACAGAAGAAGAAATAGGATTTTTCAGAGAAGGGGAGAAGTTTTTTGTCAGAGATCTTCTGCATTCTGTGCTTCTTGAATCAAGCAATGATGCTACTTTTGCTTTAGCAGAAGTAATAGGAGTAAAAAAGTTCGTTAGATTAATGCAAGACGAAGCAAAGAAAATAGGACTTAAAAATTCGAGATTCGTTGATCCTATAGGGCTTGATCCAGATTTCTCAGGCCAAGCTTATAACTATTCAACAGCAAAGGACCTGGCCAAATTAGTAAAGTTTATTATTCAAAAAAGCAAAACAGATCCGCGAGCTGAGTTGCTTCTTAAGATCACTCAAAAACAAGAATTCTACTTATATAGAACCGACAACTCTTTTCATCACAAGGTAAAAAATACCAATGAGCTTTTAAAGAAATATAAAAACGAGATTATTTTTGGCAAAACCGGCTACACCCCCCTTGCACAAGAATGTTTTCTTTTGGTGATAAAGCATCCTAGTTTTAAAGACGGCTTTATTATAAATGTAATTTTGGGCTCAAAAAATCGCTTTAGAGATATGGAAAAACTTATAAATTGGATTAAACAAGCATATCTATGGTAGGACAAACACAACTTCCTCAATATTTATATGATCCTTTTTTAATAATAAACGTTTTGAAGGTTTTCTTCTTAGGTTCTTTTTCTTTTTGTCTGGCTTTTTCCTTGACTCCTTTTTTAACTAGTTTTTTATACAAATATAAGCTTTGGAAAAAGACGCCGCGAGAAAAATCGATAGACGGAAAAAAATTAGAAATATTTCCAAAATTTCATACAGAAAAAGAAACAAAAGTACCTCGCTTTGGGGGGATTTTGGTGTGGGTGGTTCCATTGCTTGTGGGTGTCATTTTTTTTCTCCTTTCAAAAATTGATTTTTGGGTTTTCCAAAAATTAAATTTTTTAAGCCGCTCTCAAACATGGCTCCCTTTTTTTGCTCTGGTTGCAGGAGCGTTAGTGGGATTAGTAGACGATATTCTCCAAGTAAAGGGAAGAGGAAAATATATTGGAGGAGGATTAAGTTTGAAAAAAAGACTCTTTTTAATGTTTTTGATTGGTTTAATTGGAGGCTTTTGGTTTTATTACAAACTGGGATGGCAAACTTTACATATCCCAAGAGTAGGCGATATTTATTTGGGCGCTTTGTATATTCCCTTCTTTATTTTAGTTACAATGGCAACATATTCAGGAGGAGTAATTGATGGATTAGATGGACTAGCAGGTGGAGCTTTTGCTACTATTTTTGGCGCCTATGGTACAATTGCTTTTTTTAGAGGACAAATTGATTTAGCCGCTTTTTGCGCAACGGTTGCAGGAGCCATTTTGGCGTTTTTGTGGTTTAATATTCCACCTGCTAGATTTTATATGGGAGAAACAGGAATAATGGGACTTTGCCCAGCATTAACAGTTGTTGCCTTTTTAACAGATTCGGTTTTAGTTTTACCAATTATAGGGGTTCTGTTAGTTATTGAGTCTGCTTCAGTAATTCTGCAACTTTTATCAAAGAAATTTTTAAAAAAGAAAATATTTTTGGCAGCTCCTATTCATCACCATTTTGAGGCAAAAGGCTGGCCCCACTATAAAGTAACAATGCGTTTTTGGGTGATTGG
>CAZUSK010000007.1:0-10395 GCA_964623345.1 uncultured Candidatus Saccharibacteria bacterium | reverse complement strand
TTGAGGCAAAAGGCTGGCCCCACTATAAAGTAACAATGCGTTTTTGGGTGATTGGAATAGTAGCGGCTATTGTAGGAGTGGCAATTGCACTGCTGGGATAAACACCCAAAATCCACAGAAGGGGTCGGGGAGATTGGGTATCTCCCCCTGTTGGAAAAATATGAAAAAAATAAACGTTTTAAGAAAAAAATATCCTGAGTTTGTTTATCAGGAATTTGAATGGAAATATTTAAAACCCAATTTGGAAATTTGGTTTGATTTTTTAATTAGATCTACTTCTAGTCCAAATAAAGATTTGAAATTTAAAACACAAATCACAGTTAAAAAAGTTTCTAACAAACATCTTAATAACATAAACAAAAGAGATTTAGACAATCTTATTTTTCATTTAGGCCTCATTGAGATGCTCAATTATTGGAAATTAACCTGCTCGCCAAATATCTTAATTAATGCGAGAAATTTATATAGGGAGGAAAAGATGTTTTTGCGAAAAACCATTTTAAATGGAATGGGGGAGTATTTCTACAAGAATCAAATTGATTTTACAAAAAGTGGCTTTTTAAATATTAAAGTCAATCAAAGCCAACCTTTATATAAGGCAAGTACAAAAAAGCTTAGCCAAAATAAAATTTTAGTGCCAATTGGAGGAGGAAAGGACTCGCCGGTGACAATAGAACTTTTGAAAAAGAAAGGTAATATTTTAGGAGGATTTATCTTGAATGCTAAATCTTCGCAGTTAAAAATTGCAAAGATTGCAAATTTAAGAGAAGTGGTTTTAATTGAAAGAAAGCTTGATCCTTTACTTTTGAAGCTAAATAAATCTGGAAAGTTTCTAAATGGACATGTACCTTTTTCTGCATTTTTAGCATATCTTTCTTTAATTGTGGCATTGATATTTAATTATGGAAGAATTGCTTTTTCGTGGGAAAAAAGTGCCAACGAACCTAACTTAAAATATAAAGGAAGGTGGATAAATCATCAGTGGTCAAAAACCTCAAAATTTGAGAAAGAATTTAACAGATTAGCTAAAAAATACCTTTTAAAGAATGTAAATGTTTTTAGTGCTTTGAGAAAATTTTCGGAGCTAGAAATTGCTCAAATCTTTGCAAGGCTTAAGAAGTATCACTCTGTGTTTTTAAGCTGTAATAATGCCTACAAGATCTCGGCAAAGAAACTAAAATGGTGTGGCGAATGTCCAAAATGTCTTTTTGTATTTGCTATTTTATATCCGTTTTTAGAAGAGAGGGGATTAGTAAAGATTTTTGGGAGAAATCTTTTTGAAGACAAATCTCTTTTGCCTCTTATGTTAAAATTAGTGGGTAAAAAAGAAACCAAACCTTTTGAATGTGTGGGAACAAAAAAAGAAACATTTTTGGCTTTTTCTTTAGCCCTCAAACGAGCAAAAAAAAGAAAAAAAGTGCCGTTTCTTCTAAAAAAATGTGAAGAATTACACATTAAAAAGTAACGAGAACAGTTCTCGTTCCAATTTTTGTTAATTCGAAAATGAGAAAAAAAAGTTTAATAATATTAATAATCATCTTTCTTATCTTTCTTGGGGTTTTTTATTACTTTTATTTTGTTTGGTATTCTTTATTCTATTATCCAAAAGGGGAGAACCAGAATGTTTGGCCAAATCTCCTAAACAACCCTTGTGATTATAAAACAAAAGAGGTTTTGGTTAAAAAATTTACTCACCAAAACAAGGTTTTTTATCTTTTTATTCCAAAAGGGGTGGATTTAAATTCTTCTCCGATAATTGTGTTTTTGCACGGATTGGCTCCCTCTCCTCCGATAGATTACAAAATGTATTCCTCTTTGATTTTTCATGAGGCAAAGAGAGGGAACATTATTATTTTTCCTATTTATCAGAAAAATCTTTTCAGTCCATTCTGGCCAAAGAAGTTTCCTGCATCTGTCAAAAAAATTTTAAAGGAGGCAATCTTAGAAATTAAAAAAATCGCTCCAAAAAATGATCTCTCTCAATTTATTGTAATTGGTTCCTCAATGGGTGGAGCAGTAGCAACAAATATTTTCTCTGATGAAATCCCTTTGCCAAAGGCAATAATCTTGATCACACCTGGAGAAACCTTTCCTTATCTTCCAACAGCTATTTATGGACTTCCTTTTGGAGATCTAGGCAATCTTAATCCCGAGACTTTGTTTGTCGTACTTTTTTCTCAAAGCGACAGGTTAATTTTAAGAGAGAAGGTCAAGAAAAAACTTCTTCAAAAAACAGAAGGTTTAAACAGGCATATGTTTTTAATTCCTTCTGACACTTATGGAAATCCGCCCCTATGGAGCAATCACATCTCGGCTTTTTATCCTCCAAACAATTTGAGTTACTATGGATATAGAAAGATTATTGATGCTACAAGAGATTGCGCTCTCTTTAATAAAAATTGTGATGTTATTAGGGGAGACAACAAGGAGGCTTTAGAAATTGGATTTTGGAACGATGGAAGAAAAATGAACCAAATTAAAAAAATTTATTAATTAGGAATAGGCCTTATAGGGATTCTTTAGAAAAAACTAACTTGACATCAAAACAATTTTTTTGTTAAATAAAACATTTCCAGAATTTTGCCAAAAGGAGGTGAAAGGGTGGCGGTTAGGATCTCGGCGACCAAACTTTTGAACTATGGTCGTTGTCCTTATAGTTATTTCTTAAGATATGAAGCGAAAATAGAAGTGCCTCAAGCAGTCTATCTTGTTTTTGGACAAGCGATACACCGGCTTATCGCAAGTTTTTATCGGCTTACTCCAAGGCAACAGGCGAACAGATTGAAGAGAGGGTTGACAATTCTTTTTCCTACAAACAAGCAAGCAGCTGTGAAACTATGGATTAGACTTTGGGAAGATGTCTTACAAGAAAAGAATGCTAAACGTTTCCATAATCCTTGTAAGATTAGATTCCGTGGTAAAACAAAAGCTGAAATAGAAAAAGAAAAAGAAAGATATAAAGAACTTGGTGCTTCGATGATTGCAAAATATTGGGAAGATAATCATGATGCTCCTCCGCCAATTGCGGTTGAGCGGAGGTTTACCGTCTGTGCGCCAGGTAGATATGATGTTCTTCTTGTTGGCTCTATAGATCAGATAAGGGAGATCCCTTATGGAAGTGGCAAGTGGTATATCATAGATCTCAAGACAGGATGGCAAGATTACGGAGAAGAGGATCCGCGCATTCAATTCCCAGTTCATCATGATTATCAATTTACTGTATATAGTTGGGCATTTAGGAGAGTCTTTGGTAAAGAAGAGGCTGGAATTATTCGCTATCCTCTTGGGTGGAAAGGTAAAAACCCCATCACAGAAGAAAAAATAGATAAAAGACTTCTCACCACTCCAAGAAACGAACATCATTACGCTGACCTTGCAGTATTAATTGAGGCTTTTTTACTCTCTCAGAATAAACAGCTCTTTCCCAAAATAACAGGTAATCATTGTTGGCATTGCGATTATCTTGAAATCTGCTCGCATCCAGAACTCATTACCTCAAAACCTATCCCAGTTGGCCAGTTTGATTGGGGTAAAGTAGGCATTGAAATCATCAGAAAACAGCTTAAGAAAGCAGAAGCTTTGCAAGAATTCTCTCAACCTCGGCTCCTTTGATACTAAAGCGCTCTCCTTGAGAAAGGGGAGCGCTTTTTGTCTTTATAAATAAGAAATTCTGTGATATTCTAAAATAAATGAAGTTAGATTTGCTAAAACAAAAAACTATATTAATTTTGGGTCTTGGCAGAGAGGGAGAGTCGAGTTTGAGATTTTTGAGAAGGCTATTTCCCGATAAAACAATTGGTGTGGCAGACCAGTTGGAATTTAAAAAACTTAATAAAAATTTACAAAAGTTGATAAAACTGGAGGGTGTTGAGGCATTTTTGGGACCAGGGTATCTTGAGGCAATTAAAAAATATGAAGTAATTATAAAAACTCCTGGAATTGCAACAGAAAAGATAAAGCCATATCTATCAAAAAACCACATTCTGACCAGTCAGACAGATATTTTTTTGGAAAATTATAGAGACCAAGTTATAGGCATTACTGGCACAAAAGGCAAAAGCACAACATCAACTTTAATTTATAAAATTTTAAAAGAAAAAAGGGGGACAGTAGAATTAATTGGCAATATCGGAAAGCCCCCATTGGATTTTTTCAAAAAAGGAAAAAGAAAATGTCTTTTTGTTTTTGAACTCTCTTCCCATCAATTGCAAGACTTGAAAATAAGTCCAAAAATTGCTGTATTTTTGAATATCTATAAAGAGCATCTTGATTATTATAAAAGCTTTCAAGAATATTTTTCTGCTAAAAAGAATATCACTCTATGGCAAACAGAAAAAGATATTTTTATATTTAATTATGAAATAAAAGCTCTTAGAAAATTAGCTTCACAAACAAAAGCTAAAGTTATCCCGTTTGGCTTTCATAATAAAAAAGGATGTTATACAAAAAATAATTGGATTATTTTTGAGGGCAGAAAGATTCTTCCAATTAAAGAAATTCCCTTAAAAGGCAAACACAATCTTTTAAATGTCATGGCTGCAGTGGCAACATCCTCTGTTTTCGAAATTACTCCAAAAATAATAAGAAAGGCGGTCTGTGAGTTTAAACCTTTAGAACATAGGTTAGAATTTGTGGGTAAATTTAAAGGCGTTTCATATTACAATGATTCCTTAGCAACTATTCCAGAGGCAACAATGGAGGCTTTAGATGCTATCCAGAAAATAGAAACTTTGATTTTGGGAGGATATGAGCGAAAACAAGATTTTACAGAACTAATTAAAATGATAATAAAAAAGAAAATCCCAAATCTCATTTTATTTCCAGAGACAGGCAAAAGAATTTATAAAGAGATTCAAAAAATAGCAAAAAAAAGAAATAAACCAAAATGCTTCTTGGCAAATAATATGGAAGAGGCTGTAAAAATAGCTCTGAAAGTTACAAAAAAAGGTGTCTGTTTGTTATCACCAGCGTCGGCCAGTTTTGGATTATTTAAAGATTACAAGGATAGGGGAGACCAATTTAAAAAATATCTTCAAAAATTAGCAAAAAAATGAAAAAACACAAAAAGCCAGACTATATTCTCTTATCTACAATAGCCCTCTTAAATTTGATTGGCCTTATAGCAATTGCCGGAGCCTCCAGTGCTAAATCTTTGCAATTAACGGGCAAATCCACTTATTTTTTGTTTCATCAAATAGCATACGGTCTTTTTCCCGGTGTCATCTTGGCTTTTGTGTTATATAAGCTCGATCTTGAATTTTTAAGAAAAAATTCTTTTTGGATTTTTGTTTCTGCAGTTTTATTAACTGCTCTGGTTTTTATACCAAATTTAGGTATTACAATTTTGGGCGGAAGAAGATGGATAAGAATTTTTGGATTTTCTTTTCAACCCTCTGAATTATTAAAATTGGCCTTTTTAATTTATCTTTCCTCTTGGTTAGCAAAACAAACAAAAGAAAAACAAACAAAAGAAAAGAATACATTTAAAAGCATTTTGCTACCATTCTTGACAATCTTGGCAATTTTAAGCATAATTTTCATTCTTCAGCCAGATATTAGTACATTGGCAATGTTTGGCTTGTTGGGTGGAATATTGTATTTTTCTGCAAAAACTCCTTTATCGCATATTATTATCTTGGGCTGTATTGGAGGTATTGCTCTTTCCCTTTTAATTTTGCTTGCTCCTTATAGAGTTAATCGACTCTTTGTTTTTTTGAATCCTGAGGCAGATCCTTTAGGGAAAGGGTATCATATAAAACAAGCTTTAATTGCTGTAGGCTCTGGCGGATTGTTTGGAAGAGGGTTGGGATTGGGAGAACAAAAATTAGGGTTTTTACCTCAACCCATGACAGATTCAATCTTTGCTGTCTTTGGAGAAGAAGTAGGTTTTTTGGGTACTTTTGTGGTGGTTTGTCTATTTTTAATTTTCGCCTGGAGAGGAATTAAATGTGCTAAAGAACAAGAAAACGAGTTTAAAAAACTTTTAACTATTGGAATAACTTCTTGGATTACCATTCAGGCTTTTATAAATATGGGTACAATGATTGGGATCTTGCCTCTAACGGGTATGCCTTTGCCTTTTTTAAGCTATGGGGGCTCGGCTTTAATTTGTGAACTGGCTGGCTGTGGTATATTATTAAATATAACGAAGAAATAAAACTATGAAATTAGTATTTTGTGGTGGAGGAACAGGAGGGCACATTTTTCCAATAATTGCAATTATAAGAGAATTAAAAAAATATCCCAAAGCAAAAGCTTTAAAGTTTTTTTATGTTGGCCCAAAAGATCAATTTGTAGAAAATTTAATTAAAGAAGGAGTTCGGGTAAAATGTATTATCACAGGGAAAATTAGGAGATATGTTACTCCTAAAGCTATTTTTTCTAACTTTATAGATATTTTTAAAATTTTGATTGGTATTGTTCAAGCCTTTCTGCTTCTTCGTCAAATAAGGCCAAAACTAATTTTTAGTAAAGGAGGATTTGGGTCTCTACCTGTAGTTTTAGCAGGATCTTTTTTAGATATTCCCATATTTTTGCATGAATCTGACTCAATACCCGGATGGACTAATAAATTTTGCGTTCGTTTTGCTAAAAAAGTATTTTTATCTTTTCCGCTTAAACATACAAAATATTTCTCGCAAATGAGGCCAAAAGAAAAGTATCTCTTTGTTGGAAACCCCATAAGGGAAGAAATTACAAAAGGAGATAAAGAAATAGGGAAGAGAATGTTTAATTTAACAGATGAAAAACCGGTTCTTTTAATATTAGGAGGGTCTCAAGGGGCTCAAAGGATAAATGATGTTATTCTTCAAGCTCTTTTGGATATCTTAAAATTATTTGAGGTTATTCATCAATGTGGCGAAAATAACCTCAAGGAAATGCAACTCCAAACAGAAGTAATCTTCCAAAAGGAAAAATCTTTGCAAAAATATTATCATTTATATGGATTTTTAAACGAAGAACAACTAAAACACGCTTTTAAAGTAGCAGATTTGGTAATCTCAAGAGCAGGCTCTGGTTCAATTTTTGAAATTTTAGCAAATGAGCTTCCTGCGATTTTAGTGCCTCTGCCTGAATCTGCGCAAAATCATCAACGAGAAAACGCATACATCATTGAAAAATATGGAGCTGCTTTGGTGATTGAGCAATCTAATTTTAAGCCTCACTTTCTTCTAAAAAAACTTTATCTATTTTTCTCCAAACCTGAACTATTAAAAGAAATGAGAAAGAAAGCAAAAAAATTAGCTGTACCACACTCAGCTAAAATTATTGCAAAATATATTCTCCAAGAGCTAAATCTCGTTGATTTTACAGAAAGGAAGGCTTAAAATAAAAATATGGATGACTTAGAACTTAAAATGGCAAGACCTCGAGTAAGAATTGCCCCGTCTCCAACTGGACCTCTTCATATAGGCACTGCCCGTACTGCTTTATTTAATTATCTCTTTGCTAAGAAAAATAATGGTGTTTTCATTTTAAGAATTGAGGATACAGATTTGGAAAGATCTAAAAAAGAATGGGAAGAAGATATAATAGAAGGGCTGAGATGGTTAGGATTAATGTGGGACGAAGGTCCTGCACCTGATGGAGAAGGTTATATTGGCAATTATGGCCCCTATAGACAGAGTGAACGGAAAGATATCTATAAAAAATATATCCAAAAATTATTAGATGAAGGCAAAGCTTATTACTGTTTTTGCTCGCCTGAAGAATTGGAAGCAAAAAGGCAGTATTTCATGAGCATAGGCCAGCCTCCCAGATATAATGGAAAATGTAGAAATCTCAGCGAAAAACAGGTTAAAGAATACCTTCAGGCAAAGAAGCCATATGTAATAAGATTTAAAAATCCTAATAAAAAAGTTGTTTTTGATGATTTAATTCATGGCAGGATTGAGAGTGACTCTTCAGAGTTTGGAGATATTGTAATTGCTAAAGACCAAACCACCCCTCTTTATAATTTAGCCGCTGTAATTGATGATTTTGAGATGAAAATTACTCATGTAATTAGGGGAGAAGATCATATTCCAAACACTCCCAAACAAATTCTTTTATATGAAGCTTTAGGACTAAAACCTCCTAAATTTGCACATCTACCATTAATTTTGGGTCCTGACAGAAGTAAATTAAGTAAGAGGCATGGTGCTGTTGCCCTAAGAGAGTATAAAAAAGAAGGGTTTTTGCCCGAAGCCTTAATTAACTTTATGGCATTTTTGGGATGGAATCCGGGTAAAGAAAGAGAAATTTATTCGTTGAATTCTCTTATAAAAGAATTTTCTCTGGATAGATGTCAAAAATCACCCGCTGTCTTTAATAAAAGAAAGCTAATCTGGTTCAATGGCTTTTATATTCGCCAGAAAAATATAGATAGATTGACTGAGTTGTGTCTTCCATATTTAATTGAGGCCGAACTTATAAAGCCAAAAATTGAAAGTGAAAAGTATCCTCCGGTATTTGGAGCAGAGGCTATCAAACAAAGTTTTATAATTAAAGAAACAGGAGAAATAATTGAGCTTGATACGATAAAGAAGATAATTTCCATTTATCAAGAGAGATTAAAAGTGCTTTCAGAAATTCCTGAACTGGTGGATTTTTTCTTCAAAAAAGAATTAAATTACAAAAAAGAATTGCTTAAAT
Source organism: uncultured Candidatus Saccharibacteria bacterium (assembly GCA_964623345.1). Taxonomy (GTDB): domain Bacteria; phylum Patescibacteriota; class Minisyncoccia; order Minisyncoccales; family PEYH01; genus JAGGTU01. The sequence continues at coordinate 1,761 of CAZUSK010000007.1, read as the reverse complement.
GGAAAAATGCCAATGAAAAAAATGTTTTGGAAGCACTTGAGAAAGCAGAGGAAATTTTACAACAAATTGAGGAAAAAGACTGGAATGTAAATAACCTCAAAGAGGTTCTTGTCAAGGAAGCTGAGCGATTTAGCGAAGTAGGGGATAGGGGATATTTCCTCTGGCCAATAAGGGTAGCTCTAACTGGCAAAAAGGCCTCTGCCCCGCCTTTTGAAATAGCCGAAATTTTAGGAAAAGAAAAAACATTAGAAAGAATTAGGAAAGCAAAAAATTTACTTCAAGTATGAGAAGGCCAATAATTATTGTTCTATTTTTATCTTTGATAAGCCTCCTCTTGTTACCTTCATTTGCCTTTTCTCAAATAGGCCCTCCAGGACAAGAAGAGGCAAAAGAGTTTGCTCAAAGAGTTGTCACCTCAACAAAGCCATATTTTGGTTCTTTTTCTGCTTTTTGGCGTCAGAAAATTATTCCTTTTTTCTTTGACTTAGGCCAAAAAATTAAAACTTGGTGGCATCAAAAAGCAAAAATTGGAATAATAAATTTTTGGAAACAAATTAATTTCTTTTTGAATAAGGAAATTGTAATTGAATAAAGCTTTTTTGAGATTGTATGCTTGACACTCTATGTGGGGAGGTAATATAATAGAAGAAAGGTAATGTCACATAATGTAGGTTAATCGAAATAAGAGAAGTCTTTCTTAATGCCAAATTTATCAACATGCCTCAAAGTCTTAAACCGCTTCCCCAATATTTATCAGATTTTCTAGACTGGCTTGAGATTGAAAAAGGGCTTTCAAGTAAAACACAAGAAAATTATGATAGGTTTTTAAAATGTTTTTTTAATTGGTTAAAAGCAAACAAATTAGATAAAATTACACCGCCGGAATTAACAAAAGAACATATTTGGAAATATAGAGTTTTTTTATCCCGCCAATATATCTCAAAAAATACCAAAAAACCAATAAAAAGATCCACCCAAAACTACTACTTGATCGCTTTGAGGTCATTTTTAACCTTTTTTGCCGAAAAAGATATTCCTTCCCTACCTCCTGAAAAGGTTAAACTGCCAAAAGACAGAGGCGAAAAAACTATTCATTTTTTAACAATAGAACAGGTAAAAAAACTACTGGAGACGCCAGATACAAAAGATGTGATTGGTTTAAGAGACAGGGCTATTTTGGAGGTTCTTTTTTCTACAGGTCTTCGGGTAAGTGAATTGGTCTCTTTAAATAGAGATCAAATTAAGATAAAACCAGATACAAAAGATTTAGAAATTTCAATAATTGGGAAAGGAGGACATCCAAGAACTGTGTATTTATCGGAAAGAGCTGTCAAATGGTTAAGAGAGTATTTAAGGACAAGAGGCGACAAAAATAAAGCTTTATTTATTAATTATCGGGGGAAAGACCCTTCGAGTAGGCTGACAAGAAGAAGTGTTGAAAGAATAGTCAAAAAATATGCGCTTTTGGCTGGTCTTCCAGCAAATACTACCTGTCATACTCTTCGTCATAGTTTCGCAACAGATCTTTTAATGAAAGGAGTTGATTTAAGGACAGTACAGGAGTTTTTAGGACATAAAAACATAGTCACTACACAAGTATATACTCATGTCACTCGTCCCCGTCTCAGAGAAATTCATCGTAAGTATCACGGCCTCAAAGATTGAAGTTGTTAATTTCCTTCTCTGAGAATTTTTTCTTTCAATCTAATGTCGCTTAATATTAAAGCGGCGTGTAATGGTGTGTAGGTTATTTTATATTTT
>CAZUSK010000006.1:0-12251 GCA_964623345.1 uncultured Candidatus Saccharibacteria bacterium | reverse complement strand
GAGCTGACAGAGGGTTATAGCGAGTTGGCTCTAAGGGAAGCGTTGCTTAGAACCAAGGCTATTTCCGCGGACGTGGGCGCTCTGATAAATCCTGGGTTTAAGGGCGACCAGTATGACGTAGACAATATGGCTAAGATGGGGAACGGTGTTCTCCTCGAGAAGTACCTTAGCGCTGCGGGAAAGGGTGGAGCTAACGAGGCTCATGCGGAGTATGTCGCCTGGCTTAGGAGGATTCTGGACGAGAACGGTGTTCCGTGGCAGCCTGCACTTCTCGTAAGCAAGGCTGACAGAAGCCTGGGGGGCGGCGGCACGATATCTAAGTTCATGGCTCGGCTTGGCATGGACGTGGTGGATATGGGTGTTGGACTGCTTGGGATGCATTCTCCACTCGAGGTTTCGGCGAAGGTTGACGTTTACTCGGCCTATAGGGCGTTTAAGGTGTTTTTTGAGGCTGAGGACTAAAAATTATATATTTTTATTTGGAGCCGAGCCTTGTTATAGCCAGGAATATCAATGCTAGCCCTAGTAGGTATACGGACGTAAAGAGGGCTGCTGGCACGGCTAGTGCTTCGGCCATATGTACGACGAGCACTGGTACTGTGACGTCTTTTCCCATAACTATTATCGTTGCGCCTGTCTCTCCCATCGAGTGTGTGAATGCTAGAAGTGAGCCAGCTATGATTCCTTTCTTCATGAGTGGGAGTGTTATTGTTTCGACCGCGTCTAGCGGTGAGGCGCCAAGTGTCCTGGCTGTTTCTTCGAGAATTTTGACTTGGATGGTCTCGTAGGTCGACATTATTGTTTCGAAGATTATGGGGACGGAGAAGCTTGTGTGGACTATTGTTGTCAGCCATATTCCGGGTGACAATATTCCTAGTCCGTGCTCGCCGAAGAGTAGGAGCGCTGAAAGCCCGAGGGCGCTTGTTGGCACGACTAGAGGGATTCTGATGAGTCCTCTTACGAGATATTCGATACTTGTTTCTCTAATGGCGGTGAACAACAGTATCGATATGTATAGTGCGGCGAGTGTTGACAGAGAGGCGACTATGAAGGAGTTTATGGTAGAGCTAAGTATTGAGTGCCAGTAGCCTGATGGACCGAACACCTGGTAGAGTACTCCTCCCTCTATCTTGCCCGAGAAGGGGTCTTTTTCCCAATATTCTGGTAGAGCCTTGAATATGAAGAAGAGGGGGGCTACTATTATCAACAGGACGAGTAAGTATAGTACAACGTCGCGAGCCAAGACGATTATTCTCTTTCCGCTGATGATCGACTCTATCTTTGAGATCTTGGATTCGAGGTTGCTCCTCTTATACCTCCTGGACACTAGGAGCTTTTTCGACAGCGCTTCTGTAGGCAGGACTATTGCCAGTGATAGGAGGATGAGGAGCGTAGATAGTAGGCTGGCGAGACCCACTTTGAAGTCGTAGAATAGCCTTACTATCGCGATGCTTGCCGTGAAGCTGACGCCCGCAACTATAAGGGATGCCCCTGTTTCTCCCAGGGAACGGGTTATGGCAAGTACAAGGCTCGAGACTATAGAGGATATCGAGAGAGGTATAGTTATTCTCCTAAATGTCGTGAGAGGAGACGCCTTTAGTGTCCTAGATATGACCTCGTATGTGTCGCCCAGGGACCTGAGGACCGCTGTGAGTGGTCTAACCATATAGGGGATTGTAAGAGCGACATGTGTTATTAGTAGAAGCGCTGGGACGTTGAAGACCGGGACTATTGTCTGCTGTGATACCCTTTCGAGACCTAGTAGTGACGGCAGTCCTCCGGGCGAGCTCCATGCTAGGAGTATGGCGAAGCCGAAGGCAGAGGTCGGTACCACTAGTGGTAGTGTTATTATGTCTTCGATCAGCCATCCTGGTTTGAGCCTGTTTCTTGCAATGGCGTAGGCTATCGGGATTCCTATGAGAAGGTCTATTATTGCCACTGCTATGGCTAGTCTAAACGACAAGCTGAGGGAACGAAATATTATCTCCCGGTAGCCTGAAGCGGCCACAGCGTTGGTGAATATTTCTATTGTAGCCCTAAGGTCGGCGACTGTGAACCATATTATGTACAGTGATGGAGCGAGCACTAGCAATGCCACTATTGCAAGGACTGTTACAGCATAGAGCTGCCTTTTCATCTAGACACCCGGGTTTCTGACCAATACCCATACTTCGAAAAGTGTCTCCATGACTTCTCCAGAGGGAGGCTTAAGAGCCAGTACTGGAACCTTGTATAAAACACCATGTTCTGGTCCGAAGACTTCTCCATCTAAGCTTACTAGCGGGTTTACTGGGCGAAAGCCGTGCTCGACAGCCATCTCCTGTATCTCTGGCTTGAGGAGAAAGTTTAGCAACTCTATCGCCGCTAGCCTCTCCCACACGCCGACCCAAGATGCATTCAAGATAACCAATGGATGGTCCGAGTAGACTACGCCCATTTTGGGATATACAGCGACTATCCCCTGCCCCCACTTCGCCTTTGCTTTAGGGTAGTTTTCAATGACAACGTTCTCGTATACCGTGAAAAACGAGATAGCCTCGGGTCCGTTGTCTGCAGCCCAAGACCCGAAAAAGCCAGTAGACTTACCGTAGTATACGGCGTGACTTTCTATTGTTTTCACAAACTCTATGGCCTCCTTGCTCGTGAGGTCGTTTGGGGTCAGCCGATCTGGGGTCTTGTTTAGGGCTGCGCAGAATTCCATCAGAAGTGCTATGACTCCTCCGTTCGATAGCATGGGGTCTGGGTGTCCGTACTTGAAGTCTATCCCCTGCCGATCGAGGAGGTAGAGATCTCTGTAGCCCTTGATGTTGTATTTCTCAACCAGATCCTCCCATCCCACTAATACGACTGGGCTGAGGACAAGTGGATACCATTCCGACACTATGGTCTCTCCGCCGTGCATCTCTTTCCACTTTTTCTCAAAGAAGGGTATCCATATGCTGGACGCGGGGCTCCAGACATGCGGCTTGACGCTCCCCTGCAGTATCAAGTCTACTGACTCATGTGTCCCTGTCACATAGAGGACAAGATTTACCTTTATCCCGTGTCTTTTATAGAACCATTTTTCGTAGAGAGGCTTTACGGCCTTAATCCAACTATCCTTCTCGCTTGTATATAGGAAGACCAGCTCTATGCTCTCAGGTTTTTCTCCAACAAATGTAGCCTGCGATCCCTGATATATCCTTGATAGCCCAGCGAAGACAAGTAATCCTATGAAAAAGCCTGTTATCAGGAGGAGGTATCCTCTTTTAGGCAACATTTTGATCAACTTCCAAGCCTAACTATTATCTCACGAACGATATCCGACGAGTCCTCGCATGCATCTGACGAGTTTTCTAGTGCTTCTAGAGACATATAGATGAGATAGACGATTGGCGGATCATATCCTTTTAGACTCTTTACCATCTTGCGCCTGGCTTCGGCGAAGTAAGCATCTATGTCTTCCTCCAACCCTTCAACCTCGTCCGCTAGCCTCAAGGCTTCATGAGAGCTTTCCCTAAGCTTCTTTATCATTTCAAAAGTCTTTGACGAAATCTCGACAAGCTTTAACGTGAACTCGTATAGCACGTTCTTAGCCTCTTCTGGCACATCACTGTATTTTATGATCTCAAGTATCCTCGCGAACTCGACCGCCCAATCCGCTATGCGGTCTATCCTGCCCATAAGCCTTAACAGGAAAGTTCTCTCAAGCGCGTCTTCACCGCTACCGCCCGACAATATCCTGGCCGTCTCTCTCCTAAGGTTGTCTGCATTTTTCTCAGAACTCTTAGCCGAGTGGAAGAAACGATTTGTCTCGTCGATCTTCCCATCTTTCCAAGCCCTAACCATCATATATACAGAGTTGATAGTATCCTCTACAGCAGTCATGTGCTTCTCCATGTTTTCTATAGCCTTATCAAGCCTCCTCTCAAACAACCACCTAAACACCCTACTCATATCTCACAGCCTCCTCCAACCCCTCCTCCGGGTAATCAAAAACAACAATCCTTTCAGGAACAAAAAACAGGAAAACATCTTCACCAACCCCCACCCTCTTGAAAGATTTAACAACAACCCTAAACCCGTTAACATCCACCACATACCTATAATAGCCCGCCAAAAACTCCCTCAAAACAACCCTGCCCTCAAAACCCTCGTCGGCAAACATTATATACTCTGGCCTAACACTGACAACAACCTTGTCATTCTTCGGTGCACCGAAAGCCCTTACCACACCTATCTCTGTTTTAATCTCTAGCAGGCTTCCCTCCCGCCTAACAACGCTCCCCGTAAAGAAGTTTGTCTCTCCTCCTATAAAGCGTGCGACAAAAGGCTTTGCTGGATTAAAATAGAGTTCAAGCGGACTCCCGATCTGTTCGAGCCTGCCCTTCCTCAGCAGGACTATGCGGTCTGCAACGCTTAGCGCTTCTTCCTGGTTATGCGTCACATGGACGATTGTTAGACCGAGCATTTTTGCCAGGAGCTTAACCTCGTGTCTAAGCTTCAGACTGGTTACAGGGTCTATGGACCCGTAAGGTTCGTCCATTAAAAGAATCTTTGATCCCGAAGCCACTGCTCTTGCGATCGCTGTTTTCTGCTGGACACCCATGCTCAACTCGCTGGGAAAACTATGGAGACTATCTTCAACGGAAAATGCGGACGCAATCTCCCTCATCTTCCCGTAGACGTTCTCTTCTCCCTTAACTTCGAGGGGATACGCTATGTTGCTTGCAACATCCATGTGAGGGAATAGAAGAATGTCCTGAAAGACTAGGCTTATGTCTCTACGTTCTATTGGAAGTATATCAGCTCGCTCTCCGAAAAGGTAGATTTTTCCCTCGTCGATTTTTACTAGACCTGCTATAGCCTTTAGGAGTGTGCTCTTTCCAGACCCACTCGGACCGATCACACATATATATTCTCCGTCTCTAACCTTGAATAATACATTGTCCAATGCAACTATGTCGTCGAAACGCTTCACGACACCCTCTAGTTCTATCGCAAACTCCCTACTCGGCAATTGCTCTCACCAGACCCTCTTCTGGATACGGGTAAATCGAAACGTCCTGCGGAAAACTGAGGCTGATCTTCTCGCCAGCCTCTAGAGAGAAAACCTCGTGTGAAGGCTTGTCAACCTTTATGCTCATACCGCCAATTCTGACCCATATCCTCGATACAACGGGAGACCTTGAAACTGCTTCAACTTCACCCTCAACACAATTTGTTTTACAGCCTAGTTCGATCGACAGAGGATTTATCGACAAAACAACTCTCTCACCAACCTTCCAGCTACCCTTGGCTCTGATGAAGCCGAGACCGCTAACCTGAAGCTCCAAAATACCGTCCACGGAGTCGACCACAAGCGCCTCGAGCAAGTTAAAGTCTCCCACAAAGCTTGCAACGAAAAGTGTTGAGGGATTATAGTAGACCTTCTCGGGATCTCCTATCTGCTCTATCCTCCCACTACGAAGGACAACCACTCTGTCGGCGACAGCCAGAGCTTCTTCGCGGTTATGAGTAGTATGTATGACTGTGAGTCCTAGTTTTTTTGAAAGCTCCTTCAACTCACTTCTAACCTCCATAGCAAGTATAGCGTCCAGAGCTGAGAAGGGTTCATCCAAGAGAAGTATTTTGGCTCCAGAAGCAAGAGTGCGGGCCAACGCTATCCTTTGTCTCTGCCCGCCACTTAACTCATCGGGAAAACTTTTAGCCCTGTGTAAGAGACCAACCATCTCCAGAGCTTCCCTAACCTTTTTTTCTATGATATCCTTTGGGAAATTTCTTACCCAGAGACCATAGGCCACGTTGTCCCATACATTCATGTGTGGGAAGAGGGCATATCCAGGCGGCATAAAACCTATACCACGCTCTTCTGGCGGAACACCGTTAACTACCTTGCCATCGATAACAATTTCCCCATTATCAGGATTGAGGAGACCTGCTATTATTTTGAGGAGAGTTGTTCTCCCCGAGCCAACAGGTCCGAGAACGACGAGATATTCGCCTTTTTCGACCGAGAATGAGACATCTTCTAAGGCTTTTTTGAACTTAAAGCGTTTAGATATGTGGCGGACTTCGAGGTAAAATTTATCCACATATAAAGAAAAGTGACGTATCTAAAAAGATGTCTATATTATAACTCATTATTTATAAACAATACGATAGTCTCTATAAAAATATGTGAAACAAAATCCTTTATCATCTTTATCTCTTCGTATAGAAACTGGGCAGCTCCTTAAGATCTCTCGGCATTATCTTTCTACGGGGCTTCTTTCCTATAATTAAGTGTATAAGATCGTCACCGCCAACTATGTCTACTTGCTCATAAAACATCCAGACAAAAGAGGCAATTGTGGCGATACTCCTAAAGGTTAACTCAATTTCTACGCTTTCTCCAGAAATAAGGTCTACTCCAAACCTCCTATATACGTCTCTAAGGTGGTCATACTCCTTATGAACGGAGACAACAAACCTGCCCTCTTCCATAGACTCAACCAGGAAGTCTTTGAACCCTTTTGTAAAGATAAAATATACACGGTCCATTTCCTCTATAACCAGGATACCGTTGTCCTTTGTAGCCTCGCTAGCAGAGGCTAGCAGCCTCGGAAACATCCACGCGTCAAAATGAGGTAGAGGAGCACCATAGAGAAGCACTATATCGAAGCGCCCTAGAGAGTACGCTTCTAAGGCGTCGCCTGCAATACACCTGCAGGTTACGCCTTCTTCCGTGCTGAACTTTTCGGCCTCCTTTATCGCGTCTCCACGGATGTCCAAAAGTGTAAGCCTTGGACTGTATCCTCTTTCTTGAAGAGTTTTCGCGAGAGCAACACCTCCTATGCCCATTCCTCCACACAGGTCTAGTATTTGCACTTCTTTTGGAATATCCTGAAACCATGGATGACCCAGAAGAGACTTAAATTTTGCCAAAGCTTTGACATAGCGCTCTTTTCCAGATCTTGTTTTCGGGTCATCTTTCCAATCAAACAAGCGATACGCTTTTTCTAAGATCTTCTTTTCCATACAAATCACGTGGCAATTATAATTGGCTATGATATGATGGGATAATAGTTGTTATAAAAATTAGGCTAATTTGAAGTTGAACATCCTTTTCTCTTCGTTTTTCTAATCTCCCTTATATTATTCTAATCCTTTAACCTGTGCGTACAGTGTACAAATAGCATAAAGAAAATGTAAAAAATATTTTTGATAATTTATACAGATATGAAGAAGGGGAGTATTCCTACAATAATTGTAGCTATTGCACAGATTATTGTCGCTCTAACGACACTTCCCTTAACACTGACTGTGCTTTCGCCTTTTTCGAAGTAAACTGCCTTGACTACTCTAGCATAGTATGCCGCAGCAATGCCAGTGTTTATTAGTGCTATAGCGGTCAGCCATGGCGCTACCTCTACAACAGATAGAAATAGGTATAATTTGCCCCAGAAGCCCGCTAGGGGTGGCATGCCCATTAGGCTCAGTATAAGTATTACGAAAGATGCGGCAAACACCGGGTTTTTGAAGTAAAGACCAGCTAGGCTGTCGAGTGTCGGTGGCTTTTCTCCCCTCTTTCTGATGACTTTTACTGTAAGGAATGTCCCGGTCTTTGCAAAGGTGTATGCCGCTAGCTGGAAGGCTAGTCCATAGAGGACCCATTCCTTGTTTATTCCTGGGAGGAATGAGAAACCCGCTACGCCTACGAGCAGGTAGCCAGCCTGTGCTATGCTACTGTATGCTAGGAGTCGCTGTATGCCTTTTTGAAGGAGTGCCGTAATATTTCCATAGGTCATCGTCATTATAGCGAACAATGCTACGATCATCAGCCAGTTTATTCCTAGTGGCGCTGCTATTATTTTGGACGCCCTATAGAGAGCTAGTATCCCAGCTATCTTTGATATCGATGATATGAACGCTATGGGCGCCGGGTCGGCCACGCCATAGGTGTCGGGTAGCCAGGAGTGGAATGGAAAGACTCCCATCTTGAATCCAACCGCTGCCATTAGGAATAGGGCTACAGATGCCACTATGTCTTTTGTTTCGGGTGAGGCTTCCACGAAATGTAGGGAGCCTGTTAGGAGCAACATTATTCCGAAGCTTAAGAAAAGTAATGTTGATGACGCAGATCCCATGATCGCGTACTTAACCGCGCTTGACACCGAGTAGTCGTCCTTAGGCAGTGCTACTAGTGCGAATGAAGCTACTGAGAAGAGAATCCATGAAGTCATTAGTAGTGTAATTGTGTTGGAAACGCCTATTCCAAGTATCCCGAGTATCGCTAAAAGGGCAACGCTGTAGAATCCAGTCTTGTTCGGATATTCTTTGACCACGTCCCCCATACCGTGGACAGCAAAGAGTGCGTCTATGAAGCCTATGAAAATGAATACGAGAGAGAAGATGTCTAGCTCAGCTTCCCCTCCATAAAACGTTGTTCCCTGGAGGGTTGCCTCTGACAGTAATAGCGTGAACACTGTTATCAACAGTAATATAGACAGCTGAGACATTATCCACGCAATCTTGGTTTTCTTAAGGAAAGGTATAAGTAGCAACGGAACACCGAGGATTGCTATCGATAGGTTAAACAGTATGTCTATCATGGCACACACCTCAATACACAATATAAGATTATGAGTAGAGAGATTCCTATCCACATGTATGCCATATAGTGTGAGAGACAACCAGTCTGGAGCCTTCTAAACTGCCTCCAAGCCGACCTGAAGGCTTCTACCAGGTATTCATGTAAGAGCTTGTCCCAGCTCTTCTCCAGGTATCTTGACGTGACGTCGACCATCTCCTGCACAGCTACTGGTATAAGCCTGTGGTAGAAGCCATCGACTATTAGGTCGTTAAAGTACTTCTTCAAGAGACGTGACGTTTTATTTATGCCGTCCACGACAACGACATAGTATATGCTGTTGATGTACCAACGGTCGTAGAGGAAGGCATGCAGTTGCGACAGAACCGGGCTAGCCTTAACCCACTGGTAGGGCTGAATGCCCTTGACCACGTATATATAAAGGGTGAAGAGAAGCCCTGTGAGCGCCAACAGAAGCGTCGACTCCATTACAAATGGTACTTTTAGGTGTTCAATTAGGTGTACTTCGATTGCAGCGACTCCCGCGCTATGTGCGAGTGTTTCTTCTACATCCTTCTCTATGAAAGGCCACAGTATTCCAAGTAAAAGGCTGAGCACACCTAGCAGCAGGTATGGCGTCCACATGACCGGCCCTGGTTCGTGAGCATGCGACTCCTTCTTCTTTCCGAAGAATACTCTAGCAACCGCCCTCGCGATGTATGCAGCTGTTAAGCCAGCCGTTATCCATGATAGGAGTGCTGGTATCCACATTCCTCCAGAGAAGGTTAGGTGTATTATTTCATCCTTTGTCCAGAAACCCATGAATGGTGGGAGTCCAGCCAGGCTTAGAGATGCCAGTATGAACGCTGTCCCGGTTATCTTCATTTTGTCCCAGAGTCCTCCCATGTCGTCTATGAAACGCGAGTGAACCGCGTGTATCACTGCTCCAGCTGCAAGAAACAAGGTTGCTTTGAATACTGCATGACTTGCTAGATGTGAAAAACCTGTAAGGAGTCCTCCAATGCTCCCTTCGACTAGCGTTCCTGAAGCTGTTCCAAGAAACATGTATCCCAGCTGGCTTGCGGTAGAGAAGGCTAGTATGAGTTTGAGTTCCCTACTAACAATAGCCATTGTTGCCATCATGAAAGCCGTGAATCCTCCTATTATCGCCATCCATTGAAGAAAAGCGGCTATCTCTTCCACTCCTGCTGGAAAAACCTCTTCGAGTACATGAGCAGCGGCTACTAGGAATGGTACAAATCTTAGGAAGAAGTATACGCCAGCCTTGACCATCGTCGCCGCGTGTATCAAGGCGCTAACCGATGTAGGACCAGTCATCGCTGTGACCAACCACTCGTGGAAGGGGAACTGTGCACTCTTTGCCATAGCTCCAAGGAAAAGCATCCATAGGAAGAAAACGAGTATACCACTCCTAGCCAACTCTACAACCCATTCTCCGTTAGATATCGAGGAAAACAGAGTTGTTCCAGCAACCATGTGTATGGTCGCTATTCCCAGGATGAGTCCAATGTCGCCTAGCCTTGTGAAGACAAGTGCCCTGAGGCCAGAGTGGCTTGGCTCGAACCACATTGGCTTGCCTAGAGCCTTTCGGCCAGGATCCCCCACCCATCTCTCTTCCTCATCTGTAAACCAGTGTCCAATTAGGCTGTAGCTCGCCAGACCCGTTCCTTCCCATCCTATGAACATTGTTATGAGGTTGTCGGAAAGTACTAGGAGCATCATGCTCCCAACGAAGAACGTGAAGAAGACCCAGTATCTTGTCTGTCCTTCTTCGTGTGACATATACTCATAGCTGTAGACTGCTATGAGGAAGCTCAGCCATGAGACCACGAGCGCCATAAGAGAAGAAAGACCATCAAAGTATACACCTATGTCTACTGAAAGTGTCGATACCCAGCTTAGCATATACCTTATAGTCTCTCCCTCCTCAATGACTTTCCAGGCTGCTATGGTTGATGCAATGGCTGACACCAGGATTGAGCCTATGGCTACAATCGATTTCTCGCGCCAAGACCTGTCTTTTAGCAACAGCACTATGATAGTTCCAAGATATGGTGCAAGCCATGCAAGTATTAGGGGATCCAAGGCTTAGACACCCCTCATTACAGCTTGTATCTGGGAGACAAGCGGGTCGATTATGGGAGATGCTAGTATGAAAGTTAGTATTCCTAGTGCTGCAAGCACTATTAGTGGCGCCCAGTAGCTTCTCTCAGCTTCCTTTGCCGATGAAAGTTCTTCCTTCAACTCTCCATAAAACACTCTTTTCATTGTCAGGAAAGCGTATGCTGTAGACAATCCTATGCCTAGTAGTAGTGCTAACGCTGTTCCAACATACCAGCTTAGTCCTTGGGCCAGCGTCTTTTCTACAGCTCCTCTGATGATGAGGTATTCGCTCCATAGACCCGATGTTGGAGGTATCCCTGTGATGTGCATGAAGCCTAGAAGCGCTAGAGCAGCAGTATACGGCATTTTTGTTGCTAGTCCGCCCATCTTGGTTATGTCTCTTAGCCCGTGCAAGTTCGCTATAAGGATACCTGCTACGGCGAAGAGAATAGCCTTTCCAAACGCATGAACCATGTAGTGCAACATTGTTCCAGCAACACCAAAAACGGAAACAGAAGCTAATCCTAGCAACATATATCCCATCTGCGAAACACTACTGTAGGCTAAAAGTCTCTTGAAGTCTGTCTGACTTAATGCCATTAATCCTCCGTAAATCATTGTTGCTAGCGCCCAAACATATAATATGTCGCTGAGTCCAGCAAAGGTTGCTGGAAATAGAACGTAGACTATCCTAAACATCATTACTCCTCCTATGCCTATAAGGTTGGGGCTTAGTAGTGCAGAGATTGGTGTGGGCGCCTCGGCATGTGCATATGGTAGCCATATATGTAGGCCAAGGACCGCCATCTTTACCGCCAGCCCTATAATAAGAAGCAAGGCCACCGTGGAAGCTATTGTTCCCAGATTTTCGCCTAGTCCTACCAAGAAACCTTTGTCTAATGATATGAAATCGAATCCAACCGATTGCCCAAGCGCTAGAGTGCCTATTAGGAATAGTAATGCTCCCACGTGTGTCCAGATAAGGTATAGTATCGCTATCTTGACCCTGTCGCCATAACCGTAAAAAGCTATCAGGAGAAAGCTTGGGATAAGGGTTAGCTCAAGGAAAAGGTAGAACTCTATCATATTAGTAGACATTACTGTCCCTATCATCGATAAAGCGAATAGCGTGTAGAGGAAGTAGTATGTCCTCCATCCAGGGACCCTTTCACCCTTCCCTCTCATTTCCTCGAATCGATGATCCATGTATGGGAGACTGTAAACTGCCACTATAGCGGTTACGAGAGCTATAGAGAACGAAGCGAGGAACACCATCGCGTCCATCGATAAAGCAAACGTTCCAAGGCCGTCCACGGTGAAGATTACCGGGTCGAATGCCAGTCCTTTTATGCCGTACGTTATGTAGGAGTATAATATTATCAGCGCTGAAAGTAACAGCGAGCCAGAGTTTATTGCTGCAAGAGTCTTTTTGTCAAGGTTTTCTCCTAAAACTATTGTTATCAAAGCGGCTATGAATGGTATAAAGATCGATGCCCAGAGTAGGGGTAAACTCATTGTCATCATGGGATATCACCCTCTCTTTCAGCTAACTTAGTTGTATCCACGGTTTTCACCC
>CAZUSK010000005.1:0-12271 GCA_964623345.1 uncultured Candidatus Saccharibacteria bacterium | reverse complement strand
AGCGTCCCTATTTTCCATCTCAAAGAACTCAAAGAGCTCACTTATCTCACCCCTTTTTCGATAGGATTTTATACTATAAAACAATCTTCGTTTTTTGTAAAGAGAATAATCTATTATTTTAATTTATTTCACAGAAACAAAAGGATTGTCTTTAATATAAAATCTCCAGGGTTTATTTTTCCACTTGCCTGCATAATCTATACCTATTCTTTTTGTTGAAACAATTTTTGATATAGGTATTTTTTCTCCCTCCTCAAGCCAAATTCTTTTACTTTCAACTAAATCTTCTCCATAAAAAGATTTATCAAGTTTTAACCATTTACAAACTTTCCCTGGCCCACTCGTTAAGTTTTTAATCTTAAATTTTGAATTTTGAACTGAAATTTTTAATTTTGCATTTTTAATTTTGAATTTATTTATCGGCTCTATTGCTCTTATCAAAACACATTCTGGGGTACAATTTTTTGAGGTAGTAATATTTAATTGCCAGTACATTCCATAGCAAAGGTAGATGTAAATATGACCCCCTTCCAAAAACTCTGCTAAATTTCTTTTTGTTACTTTCCATTTATAAGAATGCGAGGCCTTATCTTTTGGCCCAATATATGCTTCTGTTTCAACAATTTTTCCAACCAAAAACCTCTTCCCTATCCGTCTTACAATATATTTTCCTAAAAGTTCCTTTGCCACCAAGAGTGTGTCTCTTGTATAAAATTCTCTTTTAAGTTTCATAATAAATAAAAGAAGAACGAGAACGGTTCTCGTTCCATTTAGTTTCTTTTTTAAAGTTTGAGGCGCTAATTTTTATCTTTTTGACCACTGAGGAGCTCTTCTTGCTCTCTTAAGTCCGGGTTTCTTCCTCTCTCTTTCTCTTGGATCTCTTGTTAAAAATCCAGCTTTTTTGAGAGGTTTTTTGAAATTAGGATTAAATTTTACCAATGCCCTTGCTAATCCATGTCTTATGGCTTCTGCTTGAGAAGTTATTCCCCCTCCTTTTACTTTTACAGTCACTTTAAATTTAGAAAGTTGATTTATTTTTTTAAGAGGAGCAAAAATTATTTCATGGTAAAATGGATCCTTAAAATATTCCTGATATGGTTTTTCATTAATCAAAAATGCATTCTCTCCTGTAGGATAAATCCTCACCCTTGCTATAGCTGTTTTCCTTCTGCCTACTCCTTCAAAATACTGAACCTCCTTTTCTTTGACTGATTTTTCTTTTTTTGAAGCCTCTTTTTTAGTTGTTTTTGGTTTTCTTGGCATCTTTATTCAAGTTTTAATCTTTTTATCATTTTTTTTCGCAGTTTGTTTTTGGGAAGCATACCTAAAACCGCTTTTCTCAAAACCTTATATGGGTCTTTTTTTAAAAGCTCTTCAAGTGTTTGCACTTTTAGTCCTCCCAAGTATCCAGAATGCCGATAATATTTTTTATTTTTTAATTTTTTTCCTGTAAATCTTACCTTATCAAAATTTTTAACAATTACAAAATCGCCGATATCTTTGTGTGGCGCATATTCGGGTTTATGCTTTCCTTGTAATAAAACCGCGATTTCTGAAGCTAATCTGCCAAGAGATTTTCCTTGAGCATCAATTATATGAGTTTCCCTTTGAAGTGTTTTGTTAGTTTTTTGTGGCATTTTATTTCACAAACTCAATTATTGCCATTTTTGCCCCATCACTTTTTCTTGGAGGCAGTTTTAAAATTCTTGTATAACCTCCTGGTCTATCTTTATATCTTGGAGCAATTTCATCAAACAATTTTTTGGTGCTTTTCTTAGACAAAACTTTTACAACCTGTCTTCTTTGACTTAATCCTCCTTTTTTTGCCTTAGTTATTAACTTCTCTATAAAGGGCGCTAATTCTTTTGCCTTAGCTTGGGTTGTAGTAATCCTCTCATATTCAATTAAAGACTCGGCTAAACTTTTTAGCAAAGCCTTTCTTTGGTCTTTTTTTCTCTTAAGTTTTCTTCCTTTTTTCTTCTTTCGCATGGTTATTCTGGTTTCAATTCCAAACCAAGTTTTTTGAGAGCTTTTTTAATCTCTTTTATGCCTGCTTGACCTAATCCTTCTAAAGCGAGTAAGTCTTTTTCTTTCTTCCTAATAAGCCCTCCTACTGTTTTAATATGAGAATTCAATAAAGCATTGGTAGTTCGGGTAGATAGTTTTAATTCTTCTATTGGGATACTAGATATATCTTTCCTTTTCTCTTTTTCTTCTTTTTTTTCTTTCTCTATTTCTTCTTTTTCGGCTTTTTGAGGTTTAGGTTTTTCTTCTTCGACATGTTTCTTTATTGCGTCTTCTACAAAGTTAAAGTGAGCCAATAAAATTTGAGTTGCCTGATATAATGCTTTTTGGGGAGAGATGGTGCCATCAGTCTCTATTTCTAAATACAGTCTATCAAAATCGGTTCTCTCCCCTACTCTCATATTTTCTACTTTATAACTTACCCTCTTAATTGGTGTGTAAATTGCATCTAAAAGAATTTCGCCAACTGAAAGTTTTTCCTTTGTACGCATTTCTCTTGGTTCATACCCAACACCTTTTCTTACAATAACTTCCATTTCTAAATTGGCGTTCTTATTTGTTAATGTAGCAATGTGTTGATCTTTATTTACTAGCTCAAGTTGTGGAGGGAGTTCAAAATCCTTACCTTTTACTTCTTTTTGTCCTTTTACTTTTAAAAAAGCTCTTATTGGCTCATCTGAAAAAATTTTAAATCTTAATTTTTTCAAATTTAGGCAAATATGAATAACATCTTCCAAAACGCCAGGGATTGTTGAAAACTCATGTGAGACTCCTTTTATTTTTACATCTGTAATTGCTGCCCCCTCAAGCGAAGAAAGAAGCACCCGTCTTAGGGCGTTACCAATTGTTATCCCATAGCCGGGATATAATCCTTCAATTACAAATTTTGCATAATTTTCTTTTTCTTGAAGAATTTTGAAAGATAATGGTAATGGGATCATAGTAATGTGGAAGAAAACGCAGCTCCAGACTAGATGAGAAATCTAGCCGGCTCTACGTTCTCTTGTTTAATTTATTTTGAATAAAATTCAAAGATTGAAGATATTTCTGCGGGAGGTGACGCTTCCTCCAAAGATGGAACTCCAATAACTTCCCCTTTCATTTCAGAAACATCCAATTTCAACCAAGACGGTGGCTGGTGCTTTTTGAGCTTCAAAAGAGCTAAATTTTTGAAAATTGCTTTTTTTTGCGAGGAAGGTTTCACTTGGACAACATCTCCTTTCCTAAGTTCTATACTTGGAATATTAACAGGCTTTCCGTTTAGTAAAAAATGTCCGTGGGCAACCAGCTGTCTTGCCTGAGCTCTTGAGTCAGCAAACCCGAGCCTAAAAACAACATTGTCAAGTCTTGACTCTAACCTTCTTATAAGGGCTTGAGTTGCATCCTCTCCTTTCTTTCTGGATTCTTCTAACACTTCTTTCACATATTTCTTAAATTGCCTTTCTTGCAAATTATACCAATGTTTTAATTTTTGCTTTTCCATTAGCTCTCTTCCATATTCAGAAAGACCTCCTTTTCTTCTTTTTCCTCTAATTCCAGGAGGATATGGTTTTGTGACCATCGGGCATTTTTGAGTCAAACATTTTTCTCCCTTTAAAAAAAGTTTCTTTCCTACCCTTCTACAAATTTTACATTTAGCTGGTTTTATAATTCCCATGGTTTTATTCGAAATTTCGATATTTCGATATTTCGAAATTTCGATATTTCGATTTTAGACTCTTCTTGGTTTTGGTCTCTTACATCCATTGTGGGGAATAGGAGTTACATCTTCAATTGAAACAATATTTACTCCCTTTGTGGCTAAAGTTCTCAGAGCTGACTCTCTTCCTGTACCAATTCCCTTTACTTTTACTCTAATCTCTTCTAATTTTAATTTCTCGATTGCCTGAGCCATAACTTCTGCTGCCTTTGCAGCAGCATATGGTGTTCCTTTTTTTGTTCCTTTAAACCCTATCTTTCCTGCACTCACCCAAGTTAAAACATGACCTTGTGGATCTGTGAGAGTAAGATAAGTGTTGTTATAAGTTGAGGCAATATGAAGAATGCCCGTCTTTAATACTTTTGGGGCCAACTTTGTTGGTACAGCAACCTTCTGTATCTTAGATTCCACCTCTTCTCTTTCTTTTAATACCTCTTCTTCTGTTTGTTTGATAACTCTCTTTTTTCCCATGTTATTTGATATTTCGAAATTTCGATATATCGATATTTCGAAATTTCGATATGTCGATTATTTAGGCGCTGGTGGTGGTTTTCTACCAGAGCCAACTGTTCTTCTAACATTACCTCTTACTGTACGTGAATTAACCCTTGTTGTCTGCCCTCTCACTGGCAATCCTTTTATGTGTCTGATACCTCTCCAACAACCAATTTCTTTTAATCTTTTAATAGACATCATAACTTCTCTTCTTAAATCCCCTTCAACTTTATAATTTTTATTAATAATCTCCTGAATCTTTTTTATTTCCTCTGGTTTTAGGTCTTTTACTCTCTTATATCTATCAACTCCTGCTTCTTGTAGAATTTTACGAGCTAAAGACCAACCTATACCATAAATATAGGTTAGGGCAGTTTCTATTTGTTTTTCCTCTGGTAATGTTACTCCTGAAATTCTTACCATGTTATTTGATATTTCGAAATTTCGAAATGTCGATATTTCGAAATTTCGAGTTATTTCCCTTGTCTTTGTTTATGCTTTGGGTTCTCACAGATAACATAAACTCGTCCTTTGCGCCTGACGATTTTACACTTCTTACAAATTTTTTTTACTGATGGTCTCACCTTCATAATCGATATTTCGATATGTCGATATTTCGAAATTTCGATATATCGAGTTTACTTCTTTCGATAAACGATTCTCCCACGATTATCTTCACTGGAGGGCATCTCAACTACTACTCTATCACCGGGTAGAACCTTAATTCTATACAATCTTAATTTTCCTGCCAAATGAGCCAAAATCTCTCTTCCATCATCCAGTCTTACTCTAAAGGTTGTGCTAGGAAGAGATTCAACTACGATACCTTCTGTTTTATAAACATTTTTCTTTGATGGCATCTAGATCTGAGTATAACAATTAGTTTGTAACTTGTAAAGACTTACTTAAATTTTAATAAAATGTCAATATTTGAAATATTTTTTGGGGCTTTCTTGGCAAAAAAGGGCCAAAACTTAACCCGAGGTTCTTTTAAAATCTCTGGATAAATCTCGCGTATATATTTTCTTATATTTTTTGCGCTTTGTAATTTGGATACTTCTTTTAAAGCGGTCTCATCAATTTTAGAATAAATCTCCCCCTCAAATTCAACATCTAATGTAACAACTCCTTCAACATCCACATTACCTTGAAATTTCTTTATGACCAAACTGTCTGAATTTAATACTTTGTCTGGTGGAATTTGAGAATTTACATACTCTTTTATGAATTTCAAAATATGAGAAAGTTTCACTGCTGCTACTTTTGCCTTTATTTCTGCCTGATACAAGAAATCTTTCTTCTCTTGACCGATTTGAGCATCTTTGAGTTTTGTATCAACCACCTCAATTTCTAAAGTCTTTTCTAAGATTTTATATTCCTTGCCGGCTTTCTTTTGTAATCTATTTAAGGCTTCTTTTTCAGCCTGACTCAAAATAGTGTTTTTCGCCTTCTCCACATCTTCTTCATTGATTCTAAAAACTTTACTTATCCTTCCTCCCTGCATTTTAGAAAAAGATTTCCCATAAACCTTGTAATAGAGAGTAGGAGAATATTTTCTAAGTCCTGGAATAGAAAAGGATGACGGTTCAATATTATACTCCTCCCCTGCCTCAGCAGCCACAACTTTAATATCTACATATCCGTTAGCAGGAACAGTAAATTTTTTCTCTGCCAAAAATACTCTAGGAGGTTCTCCTGAGGACTGAAATCTTGTTTTTGCAATAAGGGTTACTGGTAAATGATATTTATTATAAACACGAATAGTGCCCCGTGCTTTTTCTTTGACTTCTTCTTGAGAAGCGACAAATTTTTGTGAGATGGTAAAATCTTCTTCTAAAAAAGTAAGAGGTACTGCCTGTGTTATTAAATCTATATCTTCAATTTCATTGTTAGCACTTAAAAACACTTGGAAAGAAACTTTTTCGGTCTTAGGCCATATTTCAATTGTAGCCTTCCCTGCAGATATAAACTCTCTCAAGCTTAAAAGAAGCAAAACCAAAATCACAAAACAAGCAATAAATTTCTTCCATAAAGAACCTCGCTTTGTTTTCTTTACAGGTAAAGCTTTTATAGTTGGTTTTTTAGGTGGTCTTATATCGTAAATTTTTACTTTTGCCATATTATTTAAATTCAATAACTTAACAACTCAATAACTCAATAACTTGATAACTTGATAACTCACTTTAGAGTTGCCTTTATCCTCCTTATGCCTGCTCCAGCAGACTCTTCTTTTAAAATTTTAAATTTTCCCAAAACACCTGTTTCTTTCACATGGGGGCCTGCACATACTTCTTTTGAAAAGTCTCCAATAAAATATACAGAGACAATCTCGGGGTATTTCTCTTTAAAAAATGCTAACGCTCCGATTTTTTGTGCTTCCTCAAATTTCATCTCTTTCTTTATCACCGGTAGGTTCTCTTGAATTTTTTGATTTACTAAATCCTCCACTTTTTTAATTTCCTCTTCTTTCAATTTTCGAGGAAAAGAAAAATCAAACCTGAGTCGCTCTGGGGTAATGTCCGAACCCATCTGTCTTACACTCTCGCCTAAAACTTCTCTCAAAGCCTGATGCAAAAGATGAGTCGCAGTGTGAAGTTTTGTAACTTTTTCTTTATCTTCTTGAGTTTCAAGCATCTCAATTCCCACTCCCCCAAATTTTCTTTGGGCACCTCTTCTTGAAATTTCTTGGTGTCTTTTTTGTGCCTCGAAAAAACCTGCTTTATCCACTTTAACCCCTTTCTCTCTTGCCATTTCTTCTATAAGTTCCAAAGGAAAACCAAAAGTTTCATACAAATAAAACGCTTCTTTACCCTCTATTATATCTTTGCCAAGTTTTATTAACTTTTCAAATTCTTTCATTCCTTTCTCAATTGTCTTAGCAAACTTTTCAAATTCATTCTGCATTACCGTTAAAATTTCCTCTAATTTAGATTGTAATTCCGGATAGGGGTCTTTGTAAATTTCAACAACGCAACGACCTACTTTCAATAATCCTTCTTGAGAAAGGTTAACTTTGGAAGCAAACCTTTGCGCTCTTCTTAAAAGTCTCCTTACAATATAACCTCTTTCCTCTTTGGAGGGCAATATCCCCTCAGATATCAAAAAGACGCTTGCTTTTATATGATCGGCTATAATTCTAAAGGATGGTTGATTTTCTTGATAAGATTTAGCAGTTTCTCTTTCAATTAATTGCACAATTGGCAAAAAAAGATCTGTCTTAAATAAATCGGTCTTTGCATTTTCTATCATTAGTAATCTTTCAAGACCCATTCCGGTATCCACTCCTTTTTGTTTCAAAGGTTTTAATTTTTTTTCCCTATCTTGGTAATATTCATTAAAAACAAGATTCCATACTTCAACAAACCGACCACATTCACAATTGGGAATACAATTCTTTCCTTTTTTGCAAGGTTTTTTAGTTAAATCAAAGTGAATTTCAACTGTTGGGCCACATGGTCCTTCTATACCTGTTGGGCCCCAGAAATTATCTTTCTTTGAAAATCCAAAAATTCTTTCTTTTGGAATCCCAATTTCTTCTAGAATTTTTTTACTTTCTATGTCTTCAGGAATTTTATCTTCTCCCTTAAAATAGGTAAAGTACAAGTCTTCAATTTTTAATTTACAATCTTCAATTAAAAATTGAAGTGCATATTGGATTGCCTCTTTTTTAAAATACCCTCCAAAACTAAAATTACCCAGCATTTCAAAAAAGGTAAGATGGGTTGTATCTCCTACACTTTCAATGTCAGTTGTCCGAATACATTTCTGACAACTTGTAACATTCTTTCCATAAGGAGATTCCTCTCCTAAAAAATATGACTTAAACTGCTGCATTCCCGCAGTGGTAAATAAAACAGAGGGATCTGTTGGAATTAAAGAAGACGAGGGCACAATTTTGTGTCCTCTTTTTTCAAAAAAATTAAGAAATTCTTTGCGCAAAGAGTTAGAATTTTTCATTGCTGTCAAATGATTTTTTGAGATATAGTTCCTCTACCTTAACTTTTAATTTTTAACTTTGAATTTTAAATTTGATTAACTAAATCTATCAGCAACAACTGATGCGGCAAATGCCTCCGGCTTTATTTTTGCTTCAAAACCATTACCTCTAATTAAACCAATTACTTCTTTTATCATATCTTTTGTAACTCCATTCTCTCCAACATCGGCATGGATATATTTAAATTCAAAATTTAATCCTGGCGATTCATTTTGAATTTGAGTTTCAATGCGTCCTTTTAAGGCCAGGGCTAATTGGCAAGAGAGATAAACCTCTTCTAAAATTCGTTGATGAAGGTTATAAAATTTCTTTTTGTGATATTTAATCCTTTTTAGGAAAAATCTCCCTCCGGCTTTCTTTCTTAAAATTACAATAGCTACTGGAAAATATGGATCTTCCCCTGAGGAAGAATCGCACCCAACAACTATCTCATATTCTTTTTCAGGGTCCTCTTTCATAAAAGAAAAAATCTCCTCAATCACTTTATTAAAATTGAGGTATCCTTTTGTTGGATTATAAAATTTTCCTTTGAAAATAGCCTCTTGCATAACTTTCTGGCATTCTACCAAAAAACAAACAAAATTTCAATAAAAAGAAAAGATTATTTTAAGAAACTCTTCTGGTTTCAGAGAACTGCTTCCAATCAACAACCCGTCTACCCTTGCTTCCTCTATATATTTTTTTGCATTATTAGCATTTACACTTCCTCCATAAAGAATAGTAATTTTATCTGTTTTCTTTAAGCCAAAAAGAGTTGAAAAAGTTTTTCTAATAAAAATTGAAATGGTTAAAACGCTCTCTGGAGGACAAGGTTTGTTTGTACCGATTGCCCATATAGGTTCATAGGCAATTATTACCTTATTTAGATATTTTTTTGCCACCTTCTTTAACCCTTCTTGGATCTGATTTTTTATTTTCTCAAACGTCTGCTTCTTCTCTCTCTCCTCTCTATTCTCTCCAATACATAAAATAGGAGTGAGATTTTCTTTTAGAAGAAGATGTATCTTTTTATTAATAATCTCATCTTTTTCTCCTTGAGCTCTTTTTTCACTGTGTCCAACAATCACATATTTACATCCCAAATCTTTTAGCATTTTAGGAGACACTTCTCCTGTAAAAGCGCCTTTTTCCTCAAAAAAAGCATCCTGTGCTCCTAAAATAATTTTATGCTTGCGATTGAGCTGAGCCAGAGGAAATAAATAAACAAAAGGGGGGCAAATAACTATCTCTATTTTCCTTTTTTTCTGTATTTTTTTATTAATCGATAAAAAAAGGTTTTTTGCTTCAGAAAAAGAAGTAGGGTTACATTTCCAGTTTCCGATTATCAAAATTTTCTTCATGCTTTTAAAAAGAGTGCTTTTGAAAAATGTTATTAAATCTTGATTTGCCTTAAATATTGGGCGGCTTTTTCTGGCTCAATAGTTGAAATTTCCATACCTGCTGAAAATTCAAATCCCGCAGGAATTGAAGTTTTGGGCAAAATTGTCCAATGCCAATGATAGTAAGAATAATCCTTCCCGTCACAAGGAGAGGTATGTAGGTAAAAATTATAAGCAGGATCGCCCAATCCTTTAAAGAGCTTTCCTAAAACTACTTTAAAAGCCTCTGCTAAGTACCACTTTTCTTTTTCTTTTATTTTTTCAAAGTAAGACTTATGTTTTCTTGGCGAAATTATCACTTCAAATGCGGATTTAGAGGCAAATGGACAAATAGCTATAAATTCTTTGTTTATAAATACAACTCTCTTACCTACTTTTTCTTCCCATTTATTCATTTCACAATAAATACATTTTTTATGCTTTCTATAGAATCTCTTAGCAGAATTTAAGGCTCTTTGAAGATCTCTATCAATTAAAGGAGTGGTGGCAATCTGAGAATGAGGATGAGCGATAGAAGCGCCTGCTTCTTGACCATGGTTATGAAAGATAAAAATGTGGTTTACAAACTTTTTTTGTTTGAGATCCAAATATCTTAAATGATAAGCATCTAAAACTTCCTTTATCTTTTCAACAGAAAATTGAGCTAATTGTTTTATATGATCTCTTGTAATAACTACTTCATGAAATCCGGCCGCAGGAAGTTTCTGAAAAAAAGGACCTTCTTTTTTAACTTCTATTTTTTCATAGGGCACAAAAGCCGGATATTTGTTAGGTATCACCACCAAGCTCCAATTCTTTGGAATATCCTTGCCTTTGTATACTTTTCCATTAACCATTACTAAAGTTGGAGGCGATTGTGAGGCAATTTGACAAAATGGACATTCTTTTTTTGAAACAACAACTTTTTTTCTTTTTTCTTTTTTGAATTGTTCTGGACGTTTAGCACGGCCAGTAGCAATTATCACCCAGTCTTTTGAGGCTATATCATACCTTAGTTCTGTAGGAAATTTAATTTCTCTTTTCTTTTTTACCATAATACCCTCTTAATTGATACCATCTTATTTTAAATAAATCTAAACCCATTTTGATGGCCGATTTTAATTTTACTTTACTTTCTGGATCATTTCTCCAATAAACTGGAATTTCTTTAATTTTGAACCCATACATCCTTGCAAGTAATAAAATTTCTACATCAAATGCAAACCTCTCAATTTTAAGCTTCGGGAAAATTGCCTCAACCACTTCTTTTTTGAAGCATTTAAACCCGCATTGGGTATCATAAATTCCCCAGAGGTCACAAATAATATCCCGGGCGAATCTAAAAATTTTCCCAACAAATCTTCTATAAAAGGGTTGGGGCGGGTCTAAAATTGCTCCTTTAATATCTCTGGAACCAATAACTATATCATATCCTCTTTCAAACCATGGCCACATCTTCTCTATCTGATCAATAGTTGTAGAATTATCTGCATCCATAAACAAGCGATAATCTCCTTTTGCATTTAACATTCCTTCTTTCACTGTATATCCTTTACCTCTATTTTCTTTCCTATCTATCAATCTTAAATTTGCAATTTGTGATTTTAAATCTTTAACCGCTTGCACAGTTCTATCCCTTGAACCGTCGCTTACCACAATAATTTCATATTCATAACCTTGCTGTCTTAAATATTCATGCACTGATTGAAGTGTCTTAGGGAGTCTTTTTTCTTCATTATAGGCAGGAATAATTACCGAAAGTCTCATATCTCTCTAATTTACTTATTTCTCTTGGCACATTTTTTAATTATACCACTCTTTTATTTTTACACAAATTAATGAAGTTCTGTAAGAATTTTTCTCCCTGTTTTTGTAATAACTATCATATGCTCAAAATGGGCAGATAAACTCCCATCAAAAGTTGCAAAACCAAAACCATCTTTGGCTTTTCTTATCTTACTCGTACCAACTGCTACCATTGGCTCAATGCAAAAAACCATACCTTCCAAAAGTTTAGCCCCGGTGTGTCGTTTGCCATAATTTAAAATTTGTGGCTCTTCATGAAGCTCTCTGCCAATGCCATGCCCACAGAGTTCTTTAATAACATAAAAACCTCTTTTTTCTACATATCTTTGAATGGTATTGCCTATGTCTCCTATAGTATTGCCGGGTCTAGCTTTCTTAATCGCACGCTTTAGCGCTTTTTTTGTCACTCGAATTAATCTTTGCGCCTCTTCTGAGATTTTGCCTACCGGTACAGTAACCGCCATATCTGCATAATATCCTTTATATTTAATACCTAAATCCAAAGAAAGAATATCTCCCTCTTTAAGTTGATACTCCGATGGAACCCCATGAACAATAATATCATTCACCGAAGTACACAAAACCGCAGGATATCCTTCATATCCCAAAAAAGCAGGTTCTACTTTGTATTCCTCTATCAGTTTTCTTGCTTCTATCTCTAAATCTTTAGTTTTAACTCCAGGTTTCACTTTCCTTTTTAGTTCATCTAAAATTTTAGCCAGGATCTTTCCTGCCCTGGCCATGATCTCAATTTCTTTTTCTGTTTTAAGAGGGATATATTTTGTCATTTTAAAGCTCTCAAAATTTTCTTAAAAATTATTGCAGGTGGAGGTGCAGCACTTATTTTTGTTACTTGATATTTTTGTTTTTTAAAGTAATCAATTATCGGTA
>CAZUSK010000004.1:0-12384 GCA_964623345.1 uncultured Candidatus Saccharibacteria bacterium | reverse complement strand
AATGTCGCTTAATATTAAAGCGGCGTGTAATGGTGTGTAGGTTATTTTATATTTTTGTTAAATTTCTCGGCGATTTTTTTGAGGTTTTCTTGAGCAATTTCTTCTAATGATAGATTTAATTCGCTGGCAAGTTGTGATAAATACCATAAAACATCTCCCAACTCTTTTTTAATTTCCTCCTTATCTTTTTCTTCTATTTTCTTTTTATCTCTGATAACCTTTTTTATCCTCTCAATCACCTCCCCTGTTTCTCCTGCTAATCCCAAAGCTGGGAAAATAAAATTCTTATCTCTACCCGGATAGATGGCTGTTTTTCTTGAAAGTTTTTGGTATTCTTCAAAATTTAAAGATAAATTTTTCAACAAATTTACAACCTTTCCAAAACTTAAACGAAACCAAACAGTATATTTCTCCGGTTGTTCTTTTAAATCTTTTAAAACATCTTCAATTTTTACCCATTTGAAATCCTCTACCTCTTTTGGATTAGGTTTAACTTCTCCCTGAAAACATCCAACAAAAATATGATCAATCTCAAATTCCTTTATTTGGCCAAAATCTGCTCTGTAAATAAAAGAAAAAAGATATTGTAATTTACAATCAAATCCCATTTCTTCTTTTAAGCGTCGGTGGGCTGCTTCTCTAAGAGACTCATTGGGTCTTTGATGAGAACAGCAAGTATTTGCCCATAATCCTCCTGAATGATATTTATCTTTGTGGCGTTTCTGCAAGAGTATTTTCTCTCTTTTTGGGTCGAAAATAAAAATTGAAAAAGCCCGATGAAGCTTCCCTTCTCTATGAGCTTTTAGTTTTTCCTCAATTCCAACTGGATTATCATTTAAATCAACCAAAATAATTCTCTCCATTTTTTATCTTTGATATAGGCCTATTAATTCAGCTGAGGCTAAAACATGATCCTTAATAGCTTTCAACACGTCTTCTCTTGTTGCTTTAGATGAAAGATCAAGTATTGTATCCAAAGCATATAACCTAAAATAATAATGATGTGTGCCTGATGGTGGGCAAGGTCCTCCATATGAATGTTTTTTAAAATCATTTAGTCCTTGAACTGCTCCTTCAGGAAAAGAATTTTCTTCAATAAATTGAACCGAAGGGTCAATATTAAACAACACCCAATGACTCCAAACTCCTATTGGAGCATCCGGATCATCAACAATTAAAACTAAGCTTTTTGCTTCTTTTGGTACATTTTCAATTTGTAAAGGAGGATTTATGTCTTCGCCATCACAGGTATATTTTACAGGAATAAACTGGTTATTCTCAAAAGCAGGGCTTGAAATTTTCATAGAGCTTGGTTTTGTTAATTCTTCTGGTAAGGACTGAACCTCTTTTTTGTAAGACCTTGAAAGATAAACTATACCAGCAACCAAAAGTAGTAAAATTGCTAAAAGAATTAAAAAGAGAATTTTTGTTTTGCGCATATTATTAGAAATTAATTTTTAATAAATTGAAGCACTATTTTACGGTGCCTTGGTCCATCAAGCTCCGCCAAAAAAATTCTCTGCCATGTACCTAACACTAATCTTCCATCCTTAATGGGCACCATTTTACCTTGTCCCAATATTCCTGCAAAAATATGAGAAGGGGCATTGCCATCTAAATGATCGTGATAATACTCAATACCTGAGGTTATTTTCTTGAAAAATTGCATCCAATCTTTTTTTAGTCCCTCCTCATTTTCGGTTATAAAAATACTAGAGGTTGTATGAAGAGAAAATATAAAAACTACACCTTCTTGAATAGCTGCCTTTTCTATCTCTTTTTGAACCTTTTCCGTGATATCTATCAATTCTATCTTTTTATGTGAAGAAATTCCTATTTCTATCATCTAAACCTGAATAACTTTTATCATCAAATTAAAATAATATAAATCTTGTGCCTTTAGGTTTCAACACACCCAGCCCAAGTGGATCAAAACCTCTTATTAATTCTTCGCTATCATTAAGCCCGTCTCCGTCGGTGTCTTTCTTGTTTTTATCCGTACCTAAGTACTCCTCAAAAGTATCTGTAAGCCCGTCTCCGTCGGTGTCTTGCAAAAATTGATCTTTTGCTTCCTTTGCAATAACATCTTTATCGGCAGTATTAAGCCCTTCCTGATACATTAAATAATAACGACGAGTTGCATAATCATATTTATAGATCCCCGGGCAGGGATAATAACCTTTTTGATAAGGCGGGAGCTGAATTTGATAAGTTAAATTATAGTTATCTTGAAAACTTTGATATCCATAAGGTTTTTTTGTAAAAACGTCATTGGGAATATATTTTAAAAGTGGTTTATCTTTATATTGCTTTTGATAATAGGAAGAAAGGGTAGGATAAGAAATATTAATGCCATTTGTTGTTTTGTTTAAGGATTTCTTTTCGGAAACACTCTCTACCCATTTCTCAATTTCTCTGCCTGTCATTGTAAGTTGCTGTAGATCATCCGGATATCTTTTGGCAAAAACAAAGAAAACATCCAACGCTCTCCTAATAGTGCTTATGTTTTGGGTTTGTCTCACAAATAAGTATTCTTCTTCGGTCAAACCCGTTAATTTCATATAAGCCTGACTAAATGTTAAATAATCCTTAGGAGGAATAATTGAAATTGGTTTGTTAATGTCAGAAAGCAAAAACGAGCCTGAAATTACTATTTCTTTCTCTTCTAAAGTGCGGACAGATTTAGAAGGGATTAATTTAAATTGCCATTCTAATTTTATCGGGTATCCTTTTTGATCTACAAAAAGATCAATTCTTCCATATTTGTTTAAATACTCAACTATCTGTTTAAATCCTTTAGAATTAAGCAAGGTAAAGATTGTCTGATCAAAACTAAACACAGCCTTCTCCTGAAATTGGTTTTGAATTTTTTTAGTGAAATGCTTATAAAAGTCGGCGAACTTATCAGAATTTAAGTCTAAAGAATAATGATACACAACTTCACCATTTAATTCTTCTTTCTTTGCCTTTTTAGATTCCAAAAATAACCCTTCTTCATTGGCTGTTTCAAAGAAAATTCTAAAATACTCACTTATTTTTTGCTTTGTTTTTTCTTGATAAGAGGTAACGTAAGAAGACAGAAAAGAATTTAAAATCGAGTCTTCAGGTGTAATTTTGATCCACTCATTCTTGAGTTTTGAGAGGCCTGCAGCAAAAATTCCCGGAAATCGATTCAATTTAAAATAGTATACATCTCCCTTTTTTAAAAGCTCTGCCTCTGCTTCTGCTGAAAGATCTTCATAATTAATTTTTCCACTTAATTTAAATCGGGAATCTGTGGGCGCTTCTTTTTTGTGAAAACTACCGGAGCTATTTATCAGAAGCGAAAAATTACTTGGAATAAGAGCCAAGGTTTTCTCTTGATTGATGAAAATTTCTAATAAAGATGGGAGTCTTACCTGAACCCGATAAAATGGATAATATGTGGCAGAATGTTTATCAAAAATAACAGTTAAACCATTAACTTTTGGGGTGGTGTTTTTTGTGTTTTCTTTTTGAATGATTTCTAATGCCTTTTCGGTTTCAAAGGTAATAATCAATTGAAAATTTCTTCCCTCCTCGGTTGGAGAGTATTGATATCTGCTCCCTAAAGGATCTTCATATGTTTTATTAATCTCCTCCAATGTTTCAGGATATTTCTGTGAGGTTTTAAAGAAAAGTTGCAGATCTTTTAAAATTGCATTTACATCTTGTAGTCTTTTTCTGTCTCTTTCATATCGCATTCGTATAGTGTCTAACTCAGGAATACTAACTTCTAAGGGTTGTATCCCCGATTCTCTATCTTTTGTTTCAAATGACACTAAAACCTCATAATTAGCGCTTTGAATTTTGCTTACATTCTCCCAAAGGTTATTAAAGATTTGTTGAGTTGTAGGAATTGTTTTAAAAGGCCACAAATGTAAAAAATACGCTAAAACAAAATATCCTCCTATAATTAAAACAAGAAAAACTCCCACGATAATTAACTTTTTATAAGAACAAAAGACAGGTTGAGGTTTTGGATAAAATGTAGGAAATTCTTCTTCCATGTTAGTTTATTAATTTTTAATTCATTTACCAAATCGCCTTTGGCGTTTTGAATAATCTAAAAAAGCCTTTTCTAAGTCTTCTTCTGTAAATTCTGGCCAGTATTTATTTGAGAAATAAAGCTCTGAATAAGCAGACTGCCAGATTAGAAAATTAGAAATTCTTTTTTCTTTGCCTGTTCTAATAATCAAATCTGGATCAGGAAGTCCTTTTGTCCATAAGTATTTTGAAACAAGAGACTCATCAATTTTTCTTGACGGTATCTTCAATCTCAAAATTTTCTTAATTGCCTGAATTATATCTG
This sequence comes from uncultured Candidatus Saccharibacteria bacterium, assembly GCA_964623345.1. GTDB lineage: Bacteria > Patescibacteriota > Minisyncoccia > Minisyncoccales > PEYH01 > JAGGTU01. The sequence continues at coordinate 8,054 of CAZUSK010000004.1, read as the reverse complement.
CTCTCCCTCCATATGAAAGTGCTATATTTAAAATTGCTTTTTTGTTTTTTCTGGTAGCTTGTTCTACCTTTCTAATCTTTTGTTGTAATTTTTTGGGAAATCTCCATTTCTGTCCTATTATATTTATTTTTACGCCTTTTTTATTCAACTCTTCAACATTTTTATCTGAAAGCATTGAATCAAAAAGTCTCATTAAATAACTTACCTCTTCTTTTGATCTATTCCAATTCTCAGTTGAAAACGCAAAAACTGTCAGAATTTTTACTCCTTTCTTATAGCAATATTTTGCTATTTTCTTAAAAGTATCGAGTCCTTTTTTGTGGCCCAAAAGTGTTGGCAAGCCATTCTTTCTTGCCCATCTTCTGTTTCCATCCATAATAATACCAAGGTGATATGGAATTTTTATATTCTCTTGACCGGAACTTCTTCTTTTGCTACAATTCATTGATTAATGAAAATGATAATTGATATATTGGTATGGCAAAAACAAAATCTGCAGGTTCAACAAAATTAGGAAGAGACTCAAGGCCTAAATATTTAGGGGTTAAGATTTTTGGTGGACAAAAAGTTACTCCAGGTATGGTAATCGTTAGACAGCGAGGTACAAAATTTCTGCCAGGTAAAAATGTAGGCAGAGGGAAAGATGATACACTCTATGCCAAAAAGGCAGGTATTGTACGTTTTATTACAAAAAGAAAAAGAAAATTTGACGGCACCCAGCGAATTGTCAAAGTTGTAAATGTGGAATAACCTCTTATTGACTTTCTTCCTCAGGGACGACGATAATCTTTATTTCTGCCTCAAGCCCCTGATCTAAGTTTATTTTTACAGGAAATTCACCAATGTCTTTAATAGGTTCCTTAAGTTCAACTTGAGTCTTTTTAATGTCAAACCCCATCTCTTTCAATTTTTTGGCTATCTTCATTTGACTTATGCTCTCAAAAAGCTCTCCTTGCTTACCTACTTTAACAACAAACTCAACCTCCTGTCCATCTAATTGAGAGGCTAATTTTTGAACCTTCTTTAATTGTTCCTGAGCCTTCTTTATTGCCAATTTTCTTTGTTCTTCTGCCCATCTTATAAGCTTCTCGGTGGCAGGCTTTGCAAGTCCTCTTCTTATAAGAAAATTCCTCGCATAGCCATCTGCTACCTCCTTAACTTCATATTTCTTTCCTAATTTTTCTATGTCTTTTAAGAGAATAACTTTCATATTTTTAAAGTTGCTTTAATATTTCTTTTGCCTTATCAAGTTGTGGATCTTTTCCTTGTTCGACATCTTCTTGGGTAAGCTCTACCCTAATATCTGGCTCTAATCCTACCTTGTTAATAAGCCTGTTTTTAGGAGTAAACCAATGTGCTGTAGTTACTTTCAATAATCCTTCTCTTTTTATTCTACCAATATTCACTGTCTCTTGCACTGATCCTTTGCCAAAAGTTTTCTCCCCTATTAATTTTACATCATCTCTCTGCTCTCTCAAAGCGGCTGCTAAAATTTCTGCTCCCGAGGCAGTTCCTTGGTTAATTAAAATTACAAGTGGATAATTTAAAAATGTAGCCGGACCTTTAGTTTTATATATTTCCTCTTTGCCATCGGCATACCGAGCGATTGCGACAGTCTCACCTTTTTCTAAAAACCATCCTGCAATCTCTTGTACCTTATCTAACAAACCACCTGGATTGTTTCTAAGATCCAAAATGATCTTCTTTACATCATTATTTTCTATAATTTGCGCGGCTTTTATAAATTGTAAGGTCGTATTCTCATTGAACTGGTAAATAATTAAATGCGCAATATTATCATTTAAAATCTCCACTTTGACCGAAGGAATATTAATTACATCTCTTGTAATTTCAATTTCTTTTGGTTCATCCCACCCTTCTCTAAAAATAGTTAGCTTCACTGTTGTTCCTTTTTTGCCCCTAATCATTTTCACTGCTTCATAAATAGTTAAATCTCTTGTAAAAATATCTTCAATTTTGATAATTTTATCTCCTGGCAAAATACCTGCTCTTTTTGCAGGCGTTCCTTCCAGCGGAGCAATTACTGTAAGTTGCCCATCTCTTATTCCTATCTCCATCCCGACTCCCTCAAAGCTGCCTGAAATATCTTCTAAAAACATTTTACTTTCCTCAGGTGTATAAAAAACAGTGTAAGGATCATTTAGGCTTTCTGCTAGCCCTTTTGCAGCTCCATAAATCATATTCTGGTAATCTAACTCTCCAATATATTTTTTTTCTAAAGCCTCCCAAACCTCCCATAAAACCGAAAGGTCTACCCCTGAGGGAAGGTTCTCGGGTGGTTTTGGTACATGCTGAAGACCTAGATAAAACCCAATACTTAAAGAGACTCCTATGAGGAAGATAGATACAACAATTAGAATGCCTATTTTAAATGATTTATTTTTCATAAAATTTTGAGATTTTTTGAACAAAATAAAGAATCTTTTTCTTTAAAATTCGAATTTGAAAATATAAGAAAAAAAGTATACCCACAAAAGCAAAAAGTAAATTAATACCCCTGAGAATCAAACTAAATGCAACTCCACTTGCTTGAGACAAATTAAAAAATTGGAAAAGAAAAGCCTGACTTACCTCAAGGCTGCCCAAAGCAGCCGGAAGAGGTACAACAGAAGCGAAAGCTATCATACTATTTATAGCAAAAATTTTAAAAAGAGCCAAATATTTATCTAGAAAAATAACAGTAAACCAAAAGGATAAAATTGTAAGAAAAATTTCAACCCCTCCTATTAAAAATATCTTTATAAGAGCTTTTTTGTCTTTATTAAAAAACTCTCCAATTTCTTGCTCAATTTCTTTGATAACTCCTCTTTTTTCCTTAAAAATTTTTATATTAGTAAGATAAAGTTTTCTCATTAACCAAGAAAAAATTCCTTCTTTTAGGGTGATCGATCGGATCTTTAAATAAAGTAAAAATCCCAAAAGAGACCCAAGTAAAACTAAAGTGGTTATCAATAATTTGGTAAATAAATTCGCGGATAAATAAAACACAAAAGCAAAAACCCCAATCAAAAAATAAATGGTAGAAACTAAAAATAAGATAAGTTTGTCAAGAATGATGGAAGAAACGATACATTTTGGCGGGATATTAGTTTCCTCCTTTAAAATAGCATATCTTACAGGTTCACCCCCAAAAAATACAACCGGTGTTAAATAACTAAACGAAAAACCAACTAATTTCGCTAAAAGAAGAGCGCGAAATTTTAGACTCTGCTCTTGGGTCCTTAAAATAAAAAACCACCGAAGGGCGCCTATTAAAATTTCTGCTAAAAATAAAATTAAGGCAATTGTGAGAAATTTCCAAGGCCATAACTTTGATAAAGCCCCGGCTACTTCGGAGAGATCAGTAGAATATAACGCAAAAATAAATAACCCGATACCAATAAAAAGTAAAATAAAGAAAAATAATTTTCTCATAGACTATTGTATCTATTTTACCCAAACTTCTTAATTTTGAAAAGAAAAGGCCTGGAGCAATCGCTCCAGACCTGTTTTTAGTGTGATAAAAGTACTATTGCGTCCTGAGCTAACCGTAAAAGGCCTACGATTCTTTCTTCTTTTTGTCTTGGAATAGGGAGTGAGGTTGCCTGTAATTCTTTTCCGATCTGGTGGAGAAGCCGAAGAAGCAATTCTTCCGTTCCAAGATCTTCCCTAATCTGTTTTGGCGGCAAGGGTTCCTTTCCTGTAGGTTTTGGACGATGTTTTAATCCTGCAGGTGTTGAAGGAGTTTCTACAAAGACTATCTTGTCTTTTGGCAGAAGTCGAAAAGCCTTAACTCGGTATTTTGTTTTTTTGTCTACTTTTGCAATAAATTTACTGTCGACTTCTTTCAAAACTCCTCGTCTCCGTAACTCCTGATACAAGCTTATACCTTTAGAAGGTCCAAATCGTTTAGTCAAAATTCCTGTAGGGGCAATAACAATTAACAAATCATCCACCAAGGTTGCCTGTGTCAGCAATGCTTCATAAGCCTCCTCAAGCTTCTTTGGCAACCGAATCTGGGTCAAATCTTCTCTTTGGGAAGAACGGTGGTCTAAATAAGCCGGTGTAGAAGAAGTTTTTTGTGGCGGTGTGCCAAAAATCGCTCTAGCAGGAGTTTTCATTCTTTGATGTGAATTGGAAAGAGTCGGAAATGGCTGCCTTCGTATATTGAACCAGCTTTCTCCTATTGTCTCAGCGTATCTTCTGTGTCGCTCAAAAAGCTCTTGAACACGGTGCAAGGAAAGACCCCATTCGTTTCCCAAAGCCCTAAGAATGTCTACGATACTCCAATCCGGATGCTTCTCACGTACCCTTTTAAATGCACTTTTAAAGAAATCATAACGACTCAAAAGATTTTCCTGAGTTACTTCATCCACTTCCCTCACCTCCTTTTTAATAGAATAATCTATTTTTCATTAATTTTTTGTTTTTGTCAACTTCAAAGACGCCCGCCAAAAGCGGCGGGCGTCTTTGAAAAATTAATAGAAATAATTTTAGGTTCTAAGCAAGGATGTAAGAAGGCTAATGGCTTGATTTAACTGTTGAGCTATATTTTCCAAAAGACTAATCACCTGCTGAAGATCATAAGGAGGTGGAGGAGGGGTCTCATCTACAATGGAGAAAGGTTTATCACTCTCATCGCTCCAGTGTGGAACCCAAGGCCAAATCAAGGGACATCGATTATCTTTACATTTTTTCTTTAGAACTTCCCAATAACCCGAAGGCCAAACTCTGATTCTTATTTTATAGTCATTTGAAGAAGGTATCGAATACGGAATTCTCCAAGGGTATTCCCACCTATTTAGTCTTGTGGTTGCAATATGCCTTACAAATGTCCCATCAGATTTAATAAGATCAATCTTCACTCTTCTTGGTAAATAACGCCTCATGTGTAAACACTCTTTAGAGGAATCTTCCTCAGAAGTCCTTAAAAGGGTCCATCTGATTTTATAAACTCTCCCTTTCTGCCAAATCTCTCCTCCATTTGGCACAACTACCTTAATACCCCCAGGCCAGCATTTTGGCAAATGTGGTGAAATCACTTTAGAAGGAGTGACAAACTCGCTTATTTGAGGAGCCTCTAAAGCAAGAGAAAAGCTGGGAAAGAGAACTGCAGCAAGAAGTATGCTTCCAATAAGTTTTTTCATAAATTTTCAATAAATTAATTATTTCTCTTTTGGCTTGACCTTTATTGATTGTTAATTAATTGTAAATTCTCTATCTTTTTCTTCTTTAAATTCACCTCCACTATCCACCTCTTGCCATTACTTTTATATAGTATCCTTGCTTTCTTTTGGAAATTTCTGGGAGGAACTATCTGAATTTCCTTACCTTTTCGCTCCAATCTTAACTTCTTTGGTAAAGCAGGTTCTATCTTCTCAATGGTTACAGTGGGTGGTAGAAGCTTTTTTAAAACCTCTTCTTTTTCAACAACTTCTTTTACTAATTGCTCTTCTTGTAAACTCAACGGCACCACTTCCCTACTTCTTATTGTTTTAACGCTGGCAACTTTTTTTCGTTGCAGATCTACTATTGCTAAAACCCCTTTTGCCTTTTCAAGAGCTTCTTTCTCTGATGCTATTTTTAAAAGCATTCTTTTTTGATTCTCTATTTCCAATTCTCTTTTTGGCGCCTCTTCTGGCATAAACAAAAGATAAGCTTTTTTGTCCTGTAATTTAATATCTGTTGGCTGAATTTTGTATTCTTGAATCAGTTTTTGGATCTCAGGATGAGATTTCGCAATTTTCAAAGCCTGAGCTTCCATAAACTGTTGAGGAAGTATTAAAATTCCTAAAATAAAAATTATTAAAATAGATAAGCCAACTAAAGCCGGCTTTGCAAACAACACAAAAGAAAAACGATTTTGCATTTTTTGATGCTCTCTAAGTAGTCTTTCTTTTAGGGTAGTCTTAAAATAAGGAAGTTCTATTTCCGGTTTTTTTATTTTGTTTAATTTTTCTTTAAGCTCCTCCATATTGATATAATGATGGAATTAATTTTTTGTTTCGTCTTCTTCTAATAATTTTCTAAGCTGCTCTAACGCTCTATGAATTTGGGCTTTTATTGTACCTTCAGGTTTTCCTAATATCTGAGCGATTTCTGAGATCTTCTTTTTTTCAAAAAAACGCAAAGTAATTACAGTCTGATATTTTGGTTTCAATTTAGCGATTTTCTGATGAAGCAAAAGAAACTCTTTTTCTTTTTGCAACTCTTCTTCTGCCTTCTGAACCTCTTCTAATAAATTAACATTGGATTTTAAATTTTTAGCTTCCTCCAAAGATACATTCTTAAAACTTTTCTTTTTCCGGTAATAAGAATTCACTTCATTTGTTGCAATTCTATAAAGCCAAGCTGAGATTGGTACATTTTGCCAACGAAAACGCCAGAGGCTTTTTAAAGCCTTTAAAAATGTTTGGGCCGTTAAGTCTTCGGCAAGAGCAACATTGGCTGTGCGTCTTAAGATATAGCCAAAAATTGGCTGATAATATTTATCATAGATCAACCCGAAAGCTTCTGGGTCTTTCTTGGCCCTTTTAACAAGGTTTTCTTCAAATTCGCTTAACATAAAATATAACGCTAATTTAAGAATTTGGTTGCATTGCCTCTCCTACAAGATAATTTGGTTTTGCCTCTTTAATTTTAACCTTCAAAAAATCTCCAATTTTTGCATTTTTTAAAATAACAGCTCTAAAATGAATAGGTCTTGCAATGTAGGTATTATTTTTTCCTTCTTTTATTACCAACACCTCCTCTTCCCTACCTACAAATCTTTTGCTATCTTCTTTTTTAATTTTGAGACAAAGGCTATTTAAGAAACGAGATCTTTCTGTTTTAACTCTCTCAGGTAAATCCTTCAACAAACCAGCTTCTGTCTTATCTCTTTTTGAAAACTTAGTAATGTTAACTATCCGAGGAGACACTCTTTTAATTAAATCCACTGTTTTTTGAAAATCTTCTCCAGTTTCTGTTGGATAGCCTACAATAATATCGGTTGCAAGCATTAGATCTGGAAACCTTTCTTTGAAAGCTTCAACAATTTCGAGGAAGTCTTTTGTCTTATACCCTCTTTTCATTTCTTTTAAAACCTTATCCGAGCCACTTTGCACTGGAATATGAAGGTATTTATAGATTTTTGGGGAAGCATAAAGAGAAAGAAGAGGGTTTAAGATTCTTTTAAAATGCTGGGGATTCCCCATACCAACCCTCACACAAAATCTTCCAGGAATTTCTATAATCTTTTTTAAAAGCTGTGGCAATTCATATTTACCTCTATCTAACCCAAAACAGGCAATATCCTGAGAGGTTAAATGTATTTCTTTGAATCCTCTAAAAAGAGCTGCTTTAATTTCTTTCAAAATAGAATCTTGAGAAAAACTATATAACTTTCCTCGAGCAAATTTTGTTGCACAATAGGCACATTTTCCAAGACAACCTTCTGAAATTGGAATGATAGCTGTGGTAGTAAAAGAGGCTCTCTTTTTAAGAAAGCAAAACTTAGCCTTGTCAATTGGGGTTTTATCAAGATAAATAGGTTTTTGCCCCTCAAGTACTTGTTTTACTGCTTCTTGAATTTTTAAAATATTTTGAGGGCCTATAACTCCATCAACTTGATCAACTATTTTCTCTGAAATAAGAGGAAGACATCCTGCTAAAATTACTTTTTTGTGCTTCTTTTTTAATTCTTGTATTTTTCTTTCTATTTTTCTCTGAGTTTTTTCAATTACTCCACAGGTATTTATCACAACAAAATCTGCCTCATCTTCTGATGAAGGCTGAAATTCCTTTGATAAAATTCCATAAATTATCTCTGAATCTGCCTGATTAAGCTTGCACCCATAGGTTACAAGAGAAAATTTCCCCATATTTCTCTTTCTGCAAATTATAACCCTTTATTTTCACTGTCAAGCATTTGGATATAAAAAGCCGGAACTTCTTTAAGCCCCGGCTTTTTTGTCTATCCCGCTTATAACCCTTCGTCACTTCGCCCCGCTAAGCGGGGCTTCGTTCCTCAGGGTATAAGAGCGAGTAAGCTCGCTTTCGCTCGCTAACTCGCT
>CAZUSK010000003.1:0-14050 GCA_964623345.1 uncultured Candidatus Saccharibacteria bacterium | reverse complement strand
TTTTTTGATATGCGAAAATTTTATAATGTCCGAAAAATTAATCCTTCTGGGCTTATGTCTAATTTCAAAAAGTTAATTTTATTTTCTCTCCTTTCTGGAGGGCTTTTTTTCTTTCTTTTTACTGCTTGCTGTGAAGCAGCGGTTTCTGGTACATCTACAGTTCTGATACCAAATCCTCAAGTAAACGGAAAGATAAAGGCAGATTCAATAGTAGCGGTGATGATGATAGAACTATCTGCTACTTCTACTCCTCCAGAGAATTTAGATAGTATTACTATTACTGTTGCCTCAACTACAAATGCCACGCCTACTCAACTTACTGAAGAAAGTTTTAATTGGGTTGGCGTGGCAAAAGATGCAAACAACAACGGGTCTTTTGATTTTTCAGATATTTTGCTTGCTACCTCAACTGTAGCTGGAGTGGGAACTACTACTACAATCGATATTGCTTCTGCTACTACTACCCCTGCTCAAGGATTGTTTTTTGTTGTAATAAAAACTGCTTCCTCTACTTCCTGGACGGATAATGGATGGCCTGAAAATGAAAGTGCGATGCGACAAGCATTTGAAGTAAGTATCGATACAGACGGAGTGATAGCCTCAAGTACAACAGCAGATATTAATGCTACTACTACTCAATCTTTCCCTGCTGATACTCATTCTCAAGCACCAGATTCTAGCAAAATCACTGCCATTTATCAAAATGGAAGCTATATTATTCAGTCCACCAGCAGTGTAGGAGAGATGGGAATTCTTGATATATATTCAGATTCAGGAGGTAATGTTCTTTTAGCAACTACTTCAGTTGATTCTTCGGGACAGATGAATGCCAACATTGGAAGCACTTATTATTCTTCTCTTTGGCTTAGCGCAAGAGATGCGCTTGGCAATTCTTCAAGCTCTCTTGTTCAATACAACTTGCCTGCGCTTCCATCAATAACATCTATTAAGGCTCTTAGCGATAGAATAATCTTTAATACCAACAAAACTCTGAGAGGAGATCAAGTAATGACTTGTTCCAATTATGTGGTAAATGGTTCTACCCTTTCCAATTGTGGTCAACCCGGCTATCCTTTTATTGATTTCTTTGGCAATCAAGTTGTAATAAGAGGGTTGAATCTTACTGTTGGTTCTCAGATTAGTTTTTCGGTCTCAGGTATTCAGGATACCAACTATGAACAATTCCCATTTAATTATTCGACCACAACCTTGTTGGTAGAATCAGGTTCTGTTCCTAAAATTTCTTCTATTTCTCCAAATGCTACTACTACTGGCGCTACTGTTACTATCTCTGGTTCTAATTTTGGTACTGCTACAGGCACTCTTCTTTTCTGTGGAGGATTTAATCCATCTGCTGGTCCTTTACCTCCAGTAGAAGCCTCAACTACTGCTTGGTCTGATACTTCTATTACTGCTGTTGTGCCAGCTGGTGCTCAATCAGGGCCGGTTCAGGTAAAAACAGCTGATGGTATAATTTCCGATATCGAGGAGTCATCATTTTTTGATGTTTTAGGTAATCTTTATTTCAAAATTGTTAATTCTACTACAAGCAATCCTGTATCCACCTCAACCAATATGAGGATATTTATTGGTTCAATGACCTCGGAAGATGTTTATTATGATGGTGATTCTCATGGAACGACCTTTGATCCCTCCTCTTATCTTTATACAGTTCCTAATGTTTCCTCTATGGGATTTAGCTGGGCTTTTGATGCTGCTGGAAATTATCTACCGGCTCCTGGCTCAGAAATCCAGACTGGAAATTCTACTTCCAGTTCCCAGGTTTTGATTCTCCAGGGAACAACTACCTATCAGGTTTCCGGGAGTATTACATTAGGAACAACCTGTACTTCTCAGGGCAAGAATAAATTAGTGGCAGTAATGGCTTTACCTGAAGGAGTAGAGGCAGAAATGGGTCCCGCAGGTCCTCAACCTTCTTTCTTTAAGACCAATTCCTCTTGCACAACAAACTACACTCTTGCTTTACCAGATGAAGGTACTTATCGAATAGAAGCTCATATTCCTCCATTTGTTAGTGGAGCAAGCCAACTTTTGGATCCTTCTTCGCAAACAGTTACTGTTAGCGCTGGTTCTCCTACAGCCTCAGCCAACTTTACTTTTACTGAGGCAGATAGAAGAATCAGGGGAAGAGTAGTTGGAGCAGATGGTAATCCATTATCTGCTATAAAATACCAAGAACTGTGGATTATAGCTTTTGAACCAAAAGCTAATGGAAAATCTAGCGCTGCTCGAGCCAACTCACAAGGATATTTTGATCTTTATGTAACTGAAGGCTCTTATAAGATTGAAATTACAGGACCAATGATGCCTTTCCCGGTTCAGAAAGATATTCTTGTGGATTCAAGCACTGAGTTTGATCTTACTGATGAAGATCTTGATATAACAATTAAACTGGAGCCGCCGACTTCCTACATTGAGGGATATGTGAGAGATGGATCAGGGAATGGAATAGCCAATGTAGATATTTATTGTTGGTGTGAAGGAGGTCCTGGTGGAGGTCATGCTTTTACTGATTCCCAAGGATATTACAAGATGTATGTTCCTTTCTGTTCCAATTATCATGTAGGAGGTTTTGCTAGAGAATATGGAGAACTGTCCGAGAAGAGTAATATTGCTGTAACAGCTTCTCAAAATCCGATTGTAAACTTTATCTTAGAGAGTACTAATTTTGTTACTATCTCAGGACAGGTTACCAAAAATGGTTCTCCTCAGAGCAATGTTGATGTCTGGATAACCCAAGGAGAATTTGGCAAGGGGGTAGGTTGGGCAAGAACAGATACTTCTGGAAATTATAGTATTAAGATCAGGAAAGGACTTTCTGGTCTATATCTTCATGCAGCTATACCAGGCAGAGGAGAAATTTATAAAGGAATTCTAAATAACGGAAATGCTATTAATTCTGATTTGAGTAGTCAGAACATTTCTCGTTCAACTGCAATTCTGGAGATCCATCTTAAGCCAGGAAACACCTTCCACGATGTTTTTATTGGTGCTCATTCTAATTTAGGACATGGATTCACTGATGTGAGAGTTTCTACTTCCACGAGTTACGATATCTATAAAATTGAAGTTCCTTTCAGTGGTTCTACTCAATATACTATTGAAGGAGGAATTCCTACTTTTGGTCCTATTCCTGCTACTACTGTGACTGTTTCTGGTTCCACCATTGTAGAAATCGACTTAACCAGTGTGGGTTATTATACTGTTTCGGGCACAGTTACAGTTGATAGTGGGACATCCAGTGATGCTTTTGTCTGGGCTGGTGGTCCTAATGGAGGAGGAGGAACAAGGGTCAATCCAGATGGTACTTTTACTTTGAGATTAAGACCAGGAGAATATGATATCGGGGTAGGGAAGGCTGGATATTCTGGATCGGTAACAAGTACTACTGTTAATTCTGATATTTCAGGATTGACTCTTTCTTTGACCAGAAATACTGGCGCTACAATTTCTGGAACCGTTCAATACAACTCAACACCGATAGCTAACGCTATGGTTTGGGCTAGCAATGGTCAAGGAGGATGGGCACAGACAGTATCTGATGCAGATGGATCTTTTACATTAAATGTTTCCTCAGGAGATTGGAAAATAGAAGCAGTGGCTGAGGGTTATCGCCTTTCTGCACCTCTAAGAATTACCGCTCCTGCCAATGGGGTCACTATTAACTTATCTGCTGTGGACTTTGATCCTCAAAGAAAAGAGCAGTCTATTCGGGCTTCCCAAGGAGGTGTTATTCAGACAACAGATACAAAAATAGAGATTCCCAATGGTGCTCTTGGTTCAGAGTCTACAGAAGTAGCTATAAGAGTTCAGAACACAATGAAAGCTCCTGAAGCTCAAGGAGCAAAGATATTCTCTTCAAAAGCCAAAGAAATTAGTGCTTATTATTCTAGTGGAGATAATCAAGGGAGATCGATTACCAATCTAAATCAATCTATTGATATAGAGATTAAATTAACAAAGTCAGAACTTTCTGCTGAAGGTATTTCTAGCATAGAGCAGGCAAGAAAGCTAAAAATTTCCTATTATGACAGCACAGCCAATAACTGGGTCGAGATTCCTACTGCTGTTACTCTGACCCCAAGCAATGCTACTTGGTCAACGCTTCAATCAATAACTCTGAAGGCTTCTACCGATCACTTTTCTACCTTTGCACCAAGTGAGTCTGTAGAAGGTGCTCCCCCTACTCCTACAGGATTAAGCGCTACAGCAGGCGATAGCCAAGTAACTTTGAGCTGGAACAGTTCTTCTGGAGCAACGCTCTACTACATTTATCGTAAATCTGGCTCGCAGTATCCGTTTTTGGCTACCACCACTAATACTTCCTATACTGATACAGGATTAACCAATGGAACTACTTATTATTACAAGGTTTCTGCAGCTAATGACGCTGACCAAGAATCAGCAGCTACCGATCCAGTTTCTGCTACACCTGTTGAATCCACAGTGAGTACCACTGGCGGAGGTATTTCTGTTGAGAATTTGGGAGATGTCATTGCTCCTTCTATTTCTGAGATTACTCTATATATCTCTATTCCGAGAGTAGTGTAAACTCCCTCCTTTTCTTGCATAATATCATCGAAAATACTGTCCCAATCATCAATGTATCTCAATATCCTCTCCTTCTCAGATCCAGAAAGCAAATCCATCTTGTTCATAACAAATGTCGTTGGATATGGTATCCTGAAGTGGACAGACAAAGCCAGCAATATTTGGGAGACAAACCCGGAAGAGCTACGGGACAAGAAGGGATCCATTATGAAAATTATGTGTGAATATGTGGGCTCCAAATATCTAACAATTGCCGGACCCCAGGGCCTATACGCAAAAAGCTCTATTTGTCCAGGCGTGTCTATCAGTACGTAATCTGTGCTAATTTTATCAAGTGTTTCTTTAATTTCCGAAATATAGTTTATTATTAAGTCTGCTGCAATAATCTGAGCACCGTTCGGACCTAATCCATATTTTTTCATCACATCCCAAGTACTTATATAATCTCGAACATCTACTTCAGGTTCATATGGTAAATCCTCTGCTCCAGGGTCTAAATTAACTAATACGGTATCTATATCGTTTTTTTCACACCATTCGCTAAATGACTCTGCCATCGTACTTTTTCCAGCTCCAGCAGGACCTAAAAAATATATAAAGATTTTAGGATGAGTCACCTTAGACACCATTCCTTTTTATTTCACTTATCCTTAATATGGGTTCGAAGATTATATTTCTCCTAGCAATATTCTCTGCAGCGCCTTCTTCCCTATCTACAACACAAACGATCTTTTCTACAGTTAGTCCCAAAGAAGTCAATAAATCTACTACTTCCAAAGCTGAGCTTCCTGTTGTAGTAACATCTTCTACTATTACCACTCTTTGTCCCTTCTCAAAATTGCCAATAACTCTTTCCCTAACACCATACTCCTTCTCTTTTTTCCTAATAATTAAGTAAGGAATGCCAGCAATGATTGATGCTGCAGCCATAAGAGGTACCGCCCCTAGTTCTATGCCCGCCATAATGTCGTACCCAGAAACTTTCTTAGAAAGCTCCTCCCCTATAAGCTTTAAAACATCTGGAAACGTGGACGCATATTTTATGTCCACATAATAATTACTCACCCTTCCAGACTTTAAAACGAAAGTTCCAAAACGAATGGCACCAATCTCTATGAGTTTCTTTGACAAAATTTCCTTTGACATTACCAAGGCACCTCTTTTTTCCCTAACACATAAGCCAAATAATTCGTACCAAGATGAAGTGGTGGTGTAATTAAATATGCCAATAGAACTCTTGTTGGCGTCAACCACAATAACGACCATCCCCTATAAAAGATATATGAAAAGAAAATAAAGGAAATTACGAAGTCTAATTGATCTGCAACCGGTACGTTATAACCCCTTGGTAAATTAAGCCTTCTTTTTATGAAAGACTCGAATAAGTCTCCTAACAAGGCAAAAAAACCAAAAGAAAAACCCATAATAACAGCGTTCAAGAATCCCACATCATAATATGGTCCAATAGGTTTAATATGCTCTATCAACGACTGAACCAATAAACATATAGAAGCCAAAAGAGAGGCAAAAAACAACCCCCGCCATGTTTTGCCGTCACCGAATATTCTTTTTCCATCAATAAAATTCCTTCCAAAATCTATAGGTGTCCCTCCTCCCACAAGAACAGCTAATCCATTAGCTGTGTATGGAGGTAGTAAAATCCATATCACTAAAAAAATTTCTTTTAGAGCTTCCAAGAAATCCATTTTGATTCACTCCAAAGAGGAGTGTCTTCTCTTCATAGTGTATTCGCTTTCTCCCAACGTGTCCATTATGTATGCAACAAGTGCGTCCAGAAATATCAGCACACTGTCTTCAAAAAGAGTTCCCATTGGCGCATATTTTGGCTTTAGCTCGTCTGTTTCCACTGGCAAATAAATTAAAGTATCTGCAAGCTTTGAAAGTTCTGACTCTTTATTTGAAGTAATAGCTACCAAATGGGCTCCTATTTTTTTAGCAATTTTAGCTAAACGAACAACAGAGCTTGTAGATCCACTACCCGAGACTAGAATAAAAACATCACTTCTAGTTAGAGGATAGGTAATTGTTTCGTCCAGTACTATCACATCTAACCCCAAATGAACAAGACGCATTGCAAATGCTTTCGAAACAAGCCCACTTCGACCCATTCCATAAACATGAATCTTTCTTGCTTTAAGTAACGTATTAACAAGTTCCTCTACCGAATTTTCTTCTAGTGCTTTTTCGATTTGTACCTTTATTTTTTCAGTTAAGTAGTTGACTACATCTCTAATGAAGTCCTTTGATTTACACTGCAAGGTTTGTCGCCTCCCTAAGCCTCATGATGAAATATTTCGCATCATGTTCTAGGAGGGGCGAATCTATAAGTACGTAAATTTCTACGTTTTTATACGTTTTAGCAAAAAGTTCAATGGCCCTGGCAACAACATCTACGGGGGGTTGATTTATGCTTAAGGCCCCGTGAAACTTTTCGTTTCCATTTTCGTGTTCGATGCCACTAATTTTAATATATACAAAATCCTTAACATTTGATTTCTCGTAGAAATACTTTATTGGCTCAAAAAACTCTTTTTCTGTCCTTAGTTGTCCGCCCACAAGGGCATAATAATGGGCCAAATTAATTACTGGAAATGAATTCTCGATACGTTCTAATGCTTTTCTTAATTCGGCTGAAATGCCCAAAACATCTCTTTTTCCTGGGATTTCGATACCTAAATACTGAGAATCATCTAAAAGATCTCTTATCTCTCTAAGTCTAGTTATACTTTTGTCTAGAGCTTCTTCTCTGTTTTTCCCAGCGTAACCCAATAGGGTAATTAAGCCTCTAGCTTCTATCATTCTTGCAAATGTAGCAGCTTTTTCCAAGGCTTCTATTGTGAATTCCTCTGCTTCATTTGATGAGACAAAATCCACGTACTTGGATCCATGGATCCATAGATGAATTCTCTTCTTTTTAATTGTATTCCTACTTATCGTCTTAAAATATTCACCAACTTTCTGTAGATATTCCTCTTCACTGGAAAAATCTTCAGGGCTTACTTTAATCCTTTTAGAGAGAAGTTCTATATCAGTATATGATTCATTAAAGGGTAATTCAAGAACTCTAAGAGAGTACTCTTTCATTTTATCTGCACAGTCAGTTAAGAGGCGTTCTATGTTTTCGCTGCCCCTTGTCTGAGCTCCAAGGGGTATATTCGATATCCCGACAAGTACTTTTTTTCTCATTTGATGGTACCTCCTTAATAAATTCCCTAAATAACTTTCGTGAAATAATTAAAACATGAACATATTCTCTTGATCCGATTTCACTATATTTTACTCAAGGATGATTTATAAAAATGTCCTTTCAATGGAAAAATCTAGTGTTGGACTATTTTTTCATATAAAATTTATCAATGTCCTGAGTGTTATATTTATTTCAATTTTTAAGCTCTTATCTCCAAGATTTTTACTCTAAAGATCAAAAAGAGGCTATATGAGTTTTATTCTGATTAAACATGAATGTAGAAGAGGTATTTTCAAACTCACAGTGATTCATTCAAATTTTCTTTTTTATTACAATGACATCATAGACTCTAAGGTCTTCTTCTTTCTTTCCTTATTTACCAACCTCGTAATGTATCCGGCTATAGTATTCCTTACAAACTTACTTTCCGTCTTAATGAGTTTCTCAACAACCTTTTTGTTGTGATCAAAGTCGCCCGTAAAGAGTTCCCTATACTTTTCGTATAACTCTCTAGCTGTCTTCTTGATAAATGCAGGTTTAACAGCTCCCATGATCATCCTCCTCTAGTCCCGTTATTCTGAGTTTTCATGAATAGGAATTAGATCTATTATATAAAGTTTTAGTAGGGGGCAATAGTCTACTCACCCTGCCGAAGTACAAGAATTTCTATAAAGGGCTTGCGCATTCACAGAGTAAACCCAAAGATTATTGGGTATTAACTAACACCCTGCTAAACTCACCTGTGTCGTTTAAGAAGAAGAGAAGCTATATTTATCACTTACATCGTTCCCAAAGAGAAGACCAAGTTTTAAAATATAATGTTTTCGCACAGAAAAAAATATGAATACAACAATAATAAATGATTAGGAATATAAAACCGAGAGAGTCTTTCACCCGAATTGGCGTACCTTTTAAGGGAGAGTTTTTATTTAGTTAGCAACAATAAACTGTGAGTAAATTCCATAGGAAGTACATTTTAGATGGCTCCAAAGATATGGAAGGCGTATGTTGCCTACCAATATGTGATGGGAAATTCCTGGGAGGTGTAGTAGTTGCGTGTTAGTGATGTAATGACTAGAGATCCAATTTACGTCGAAGTTCCCGGATCTCGAGATGAAGTAATCAAATTAATTATGAAATATAAGTACTCTGGATATCCTGTCGTAGATCGCAATACAAAAAAGCTTGTGGGCATAATCACAAGGAAAGATCTTTTAAATAATCCTGGAGAAGATCAAATAGCTCTTCTCATGACTTCAAATCCTATTACCGCTTCTCCTAGAGAGAGTCTAAAAAGTGCTGCCAAGAAGATGTATCAGAACAATATTCACAGATTGCCCGTAGTAGATTCTCAAGGAAGTCTTGTGGGAATAATTACTGATAGAGACGTGATTAGGTATCTTGTTGAGAAAAAGGTCGAGGCACCAGTTATTGACTACATGAAGAGTCCTTGTTACCCTGTATATTGGGAAACTCCTGCAAACGTCCTTATGGAAATTGTGCGAGTCTCAAAAATTTACGCTTTTCCTGTCATCGACGATAATGGCGATCTGGTTGGAATAGTGACTGATAGAGACCTATTTTCAGAAGCCGAGATACATGATATAATAATTGGAGAGAAAAGTATTGAAAGTGACGAGGACTCATGGACTTGGGAGGGTATAAGGAACGTGTTGCCCTTTTACTATATTACACAGCAGCTTACATTGCCCAAGAAGCCTATAAAAGAGCTCATGGTAAAAGACGTAAGAACGGTCTTTTTCAAGACGTCAATCTGGGAAGCTGCTGAAAAGATGATCCAATACGACATTGATCAAATGCCAGTAGTTGATCATCATGAGAGACTTATAGGGATGATAACCATTCATGATCTCCTTTATGCAGTAACAAAACACTAACACCACTTCTTGGTGAAAGATATGGGCGATATTTACGACGAAATAATGTCACTTAGTAAAAGAAGGGGGATTGTGTATCCTTCTTTTGAAATTTATGGGGGCGTTGCGGGTTTCTATAGTTATGGGCCCATTGGTACCTTGCTGAAAGAGAATATTCTAGATGTTTGGAAGAAGTTTTATGTAGTAAGAGAGGGTTGCCTACTAATCGATACTCCCAATGTTGTCCCCTACCAAGTTTTAAAGGCTTCTGGTCATGTAGATAGATTTACTGACATTCTTATTGAATGTCCCAAGTGTGGATCGAAATATCGTGCAGATAAACTCATAGAGGAGCAGGGGCTGGACTCTTCAAACCTTACGATGGAGAAAATTATCCAAATTGTAAATTCCGGGAGTCTAAAATGCCCATCATGTGGAGCTCCGCTCGAAAATCCTCGGGAAGTTAATCTTATGTTTAGGACTGAGATCGGTTTCGGAAATGTTATTAAGGCTTTTTTAAGACCAGAGACTGCACAAGGCATTTTTGTTGAATTTAACATCCTCTACAACGTAAATAAGAAGAGATTACCTATGGGTGTTGCTCAAATAGGCAGAGGGTTTAGAAATGAGATTTCTCCGAGACAGGGCGTAATAAGGCTTAGAGAGTTTAACATGGCAGAAGTTGAAGTGTTTTTTGATCCAGAACAAGATGATCATCCTAGATTTAATGACTTGAAAAACGAAAAAATTAGAGCCCTCACAAAGGATGATAAAGAAGTATATGATACTGTGGAGAGCCTATACTCTTCAGGAATAATAAAAGGCAGACTACTCGCATATTACATTGCACTTACAAAAAGGCTCTTAGTAGATCTTGGTATTAATGAAGATAAGCTCAGATTTAGACAACACAAAGATTTTGAGCTTGCACACTACGCCAAAGACTGCTGGGACGCTGAGGTTTACCTTGAGCGCTTTGGATGGACAGAAATTGTGGGTATAGCTAACAGAAGCTCGTATGACCTTACAGCTCATTCTAGGGCCTCTGGAATTGAGCTTGTGGCATATAGAACGTTAAAAACCCCTAAAAAAGTAAAAGAGACTGTAGTAGAACTTAATTACAAGATTTTGGGACCTCTTCTAAAGGGAGATTTAAAAAAGGTTGAAGAAGCTCTAAACGTCGGATCCTACACTACTCAGGGAAACGAAATTATAGTAAAAGTGGGAGACAAAGAATATAGAATTCCTAAGAACTCTGTCAATTTCAAAGAAGTAGAGAAGACAGTGATGGTAGAAAAATTCATTCCTTGGGTTGTCGAACCATCCTATGGTATAGATAGAATATTATACACAATTCTTGAGCATAACTACGTTAAGGATGAGCGCGGGTATTCTTATTTAAGGCTCAAGCCGTATATTGCTCCCATTAAGGTAGGGGTATTCCCACTCATAGCGAAAGAACCTTTAACTACTATAGCAAAAGAAATTTATCATAAATTCATAGCAGAAGGTATCGTTGCATATTATGACGAAGCAGACTCTATCGGTAGAAGATATGCGAGAATGGATGAAATTGGTACACCATATTGTATTACTATAGATCATCAAACAACAGAGGATAGTACTGTGACCATAAGAGACAGAGATACCAGGAAGCAAGAGAGGTTAAAAATAGAAGATGCAATAAAATACGTAAAAGAGAGAGTAAGTTACAGGTTTAATTTTTAACTCACTCTTTTTGTTGCTTGAGTCTAAACTCACTGTATTTTATAAGAGCCGCTAACGCATCTATGGCATCTTCTGGTGTTTCGTATGTGGGTATACTATTTTCCTCTAGACCCTTCGCTATATTCTTAGCAAATTGTCCTCCCGGAATTACAACCACTATGGGCTTATCATATCTCTTCATCTGTGTAATCTTATCAACAATGTCCACTCTAATAGCAGGCGACTGTGCAATGATGATGACCACCATTGCATCGACGTTAGGGTCTTCAAGAACGTATTTCATGGCGACTTCATATCTCTCTGGAGGTGCATCTCCAATAACATCGACTGGGTTCTCATACGACATATGGTGAGGTAAAATTCCGTTTTCTATAGCTTTTTTGAACTTTTCCCTTGTTTCGTTAGTAAACTCTGAAAGTATTAGCCCATGATCTTCTGCAGCATCTGTAGCCATAACACCAGCTCCTCCACCATTTGTAACAATAGCTATCCTTCTTCCTTTTGCTAAAGGTTGCATTGCCAATGCTTTGGCATAGTTAAAGAGCTGCTCCATACTAAATGCCCTTATTATTCCCGCTTGCTTGAATGCTCCGTCATAAACTTCATCTGAGCCTGCAAGTGATCCCGTGTGCAGTGAGGCTGCCTTTGCTCCTCTAGAGCTTCGTCCTGACTTTAATACGATAATTGGCTTTCTTAACACAACTTCCTTCGCTTTTTCGATGAATTTCTTTCCATGGGAGAGTCCTTCAATATACATCGTAATTACTTTAGTCTTCTCGTCTCCTGCAAGGTACTCGATTAAGTCTTCCTCGTAAACATTACACTTATTTCCGTAGCTAACAAACTTTGACATCCCTAGATTATGCTGAGCCATCCAATCCAAAACAGCCGCTCCAAAAGCTCCACTCTGAGATAAGAACGCTATTCCTCCAGGCTTTGGGAATCCCTGTCTATCAGGAGGGTTAAAAATTGTTGCGAGCATGTTCTCAGAGTTATACACCCCCAGACAATTGGGTCCTATTACTGGTATTCCTGCATCATTTGCAATTTTGCGTACCTTCTCTTCAAGTTTTGCTCCCTCAGGCCCACTTTCACTAAATCCTGCAGAAATTATTATTACTCCCTTAACCCCCTTTTCAGCACACTCTCTCATGACTTGTGGAACAACCTTTGCCGGAACTGCAATCACTGCCAAGTCTATTTCGCCTGGAACTTCTTTCACACTTCTATAAGCTTTAATTCCCATAACCTCTTCTCTCTTGACGTTAATCGGATATATCTCACTACCACTCCACATTTCCTTAAGATTTGTCATAAGTGCTGTACCTATCTTTCCGGGAGTCTCGCTTGCGCCTATTACTGCGACACTTTTAGGGTAAAATATAGGATCAAGATTCCATCCTGAAGACATATTATTCACCCTCATTAAAACAATTGGCTGATATTAAAAATAGAGGTTCCTTAGCAAAAAGTAAAATATTAGTGGAGAGGAGGATAGTCATATCGGGACTTCTTCTCCAATCTCGTCAATAATAATTTTTATATAATCCTTTGCGTATTTTTCGGCTATTTCAACACGTTTGTCGAACGTTTCCGGATTTACTCCAAACTTTTCTGCAATTCTCCTAGGTGCTTCATAATAGCTCTCTAACGTAAGAATGGGCATCAGTGGTTCTCTCTGAGATAATACCTGAGCGTATTTCTTCTTCATTTCAGAAAACATCTCACGAACTTCTTCGAAGTTTTCGAAGGCATACTCCACGACTTCTTGTGGAGCGACCTTTTGGTGATACATTAGTCTAATTGTAGCTACGAACCCTTTCCATGCGTTTGGCTTCTTCTCTCTTAAATTAAACTTAAAGACTTCCCTCAAGAAGAAATATACGTTCTCAAAGAGGTATTCTCCATTAAATATCCATGGGGCATAATCTCCTCTAAGCGCAGGAACAGGTATATAAACGGAGATCTCATCGGGAGTCCTAAACCAATATTGAATTATATATCCTCTCAGAACGGTGTTCGTTGTCTCATCGTAAGACATCTCGGCAATTGCGTCTGGCGTCCATAAAAATTTGAGATCGTAATCGAGAGTTGTTAAATTAATGGTAGCTACTTTCCACTCTGAATATTGATCCAGTGACTGGATTGTCTTATTTGTCTTCCTTTCTTGTTTGGCCACTTCAAGAATTTTTTCTCTGAGTTCTAAGGCTTTATCGATGGAGTTAAGAAGTTTCTGTGAGTAGTTCTCTAAGATTTCCTGAGGGGCGCTCTTAAGCTTAAGGACCCCGGCATAGAACTCATTTTCAAATAGTTCTTTAAGGGCCCTATTTAGTGTCGTCATATTTGTACAACTCCCCCAGATCTGTTTATTTTTGATGTGTTAGTTGGATGTTTACTCTATGATTGATGTTAAGTCATAACACATCAATCATTTGAATTAGGAAAATAGTTCTAGAACCATATAACTCTTACTACATTAAATAACTATTCCCAATGATACTTGAGATACTTTGATATGGCTATATATCCCGTGCTTGTAATTATCAGTATGTAGGCAAAAATTTCTAAGAAAATATTAGGGTGGTACCTTGAGGCCTTCTGTAATTGTGTGTGATTGCATGTTAGGAAAATTAGCACGAATGCTCAGAATTCTGGGATTTAATGT
>CAZUSK010000002.1:0-15723 GCA_964623345.1 uncultured Candidatus Saccharibacteria bacterium | reverse complement strand
AAAATATTGGGTGAAGAATTATTTTCAAGTAGATCTCCAAGATTACTTTGAAGATCCAATTGGTCATTATATTTTAACCTTTTATCATCCCGAATATATCTATTCCATATGGAAATGGGAAAAAGGAGAAAAAATACCACAGTTGGCTTATGAGAGAACTTATATTACGGTGACAAATCTAGGAGTGGCAGAGAAGAAAATTCTTCCGGAAGTAATTGGCAGACCTGATATGGCTCAATTAGGTGAAAAAGAAATGAAGCAGTTAAAAAACCTTTATTGGGTCACTAATTTATCTAGTTTAGAACCTGTTGAAAATGCAAAAATCTCTCTTTTTGATGAAAATTTAGCTCTTAAAGGAACTTATTACACCAACAAAGAGGGAATTACCTTAACAAAGGTAATACCCAAACTTGAGGGAGTTATTGTTCAAAAAGGAAAGGATAGCACAATACTTTTTTCCTCCACCAGTCAGCTTAATTGGGGAAGTTATGTTTATATGTCAAAAAGAGTATACTTATATACCGATAAACCGATTTATCGTCCAGGGCAAAAGGTGTATATAAAAGGGATTTACAGAATAGGGTTTGATGGAAATTGGCAGATTATTCCAGGTCAAAAAGTAAATCTCAAAGTTTATAACTCAAAGAATGATGAAATATTAAATAAAGAGTTAGAAGTAAACGAATTTGGCACATTTAATACAGAATTTGTATTAGAAGACAAAGCACCGTTAGGTAATTATAGGGTATGTGTATATTACAATTGTACTTATTTTGATGTAGAAGAATATGTTCCTGCACCCTTTGAAGTGAAAGTTTTGACAGATAAAGATGAGTATATTTCAAAAGATAAAATAAAGATTGACATCGAAGCTAATTATTATTTTGGCGTACCTCTGGAAGGAGGAGAGGTAACATACACAGTTACAAGTCAAAATTATTATTTTGACAAATATAAAGACGAATATCTACATTTTGGCAAAGAAATTAATTATTGGAGAGGGTATCCTTATGGCGACAAATTTCTTTTTAGAGGTAAACTATCGCTTTCAGAAAATGGCAAGACTTCATTTACTAAGGTGCTTGATATAGATAAATTATTTGCAAATGAAGATGAAAGAAGAAGTAAAATTATTGTGGTTGATGTAACAGTAAAAGATTCACAAGGAAGATCTGTCTCTGCTCAAAAATCTTTTATTCTACATAGAGGGGAATACTATATTGGTCTCAAACTTAATAAATATTTTCTTGAAAAAGGCCAGCCAACTCAGATTAAAGTAAAGACAGTAGATTCCGAAGGAAAACCAAAGAAAGTTAATAATCTAACCTTATCAATTTATAAGATAAATTGGGTTTGGGAAAAGCGACAGGAGGCCGGAGGAGGATACGGTTATAAGTGGGAGAAAAAGAAGGAGTTAGTTTCCGAGTATAAGTTCTCTACAGATAGGGAAGGCAATTACTTAAAGGAGATACAATTTGATAAAGAAGGAGAATATGAAATTACAGTTCAGGGAAAGGATAAAAGAAATAATTTAATTCAATCGACTTACTCAATTTATGTCTGTGGCGCGGGGAGCGTAGCTGTTCCTCCGACCACTGATACTAGATTACAAATAGAGGTAAAGAAAAGAACATTAAATGTTGGCAAGACAGGAGAGGTAGTTATTAAATCTCCTTATAAAGAAGCAAAAGCTTTAATTACCTTAGAGAGAGGAAAAGTTTTTGATTATCAGATTGTCGATATCAAGGGCAATCTTTTTAAATATCAATTTCAGGTGAAAGATGAATATATACCTAACATTTTTCTCTCAGCTCTTTTGCAATCAACAAAACCCGAGGTAAAATTTGGATCAGTTGAGTTTCAAATTGACACAAAGAAAAAAGAACTAAAGATTGAGACAAAGACAAATAAACAATTTTATTTACCCGGTGAAGAAGTAACCTTGGACATTCAAGTTAGAGATTTTCATAATAACCCTGTTGAAACAGAAGTATCTGTTGCCGTAGTAGATGTTAGTGTTTTAGCTTTAAAAGGTAATCCAAAGAAAAATCCGGTTGTATTTTTCTATGGAGGATTTCCGTTGGGAGTAATTACTTCCTCTAATCTAAAAAATATTTTGATTGAGACGAAAATTCCAACAAAAGGAGGTGGAGCAAGAGCACCCGAGGCAGAATTAGCCAAGAAAGCAAGAGGAGAGTTTAGAGAAACTGCCTACTTTAATGCCCAGGTGAGAACAGACAAATCTGGCAAAGCAAAAGTAAAATTTACTTTACCAGACAATTTAACAACCTGGCAGACAGAGGTTCTGGGAGTTACCAAAGATACTAAATTAGGTGTAAATTATAGTAAGTTTATAACCAAAAAAGATTTAATGGTGGTACCTTTAAAGCCTCGGTTTGTGGTTCCGGGAGATCAATTTTACATTGGGGCTAAAATCTTTAACCAAACCAACAGAAGACAACAAATTGAGCTTGAGTTTAAGAGTTCAACCTTAATTCTAAAAGAAAAGACAAATAAAAAGAGCGTTTCAATTGATGCAGGCAAGACAGATACTCTATATTTCTTTGTTGAAGCACCCAAATTAATGGAAAAAGGCGAACATAAGTTTACTCTTTCAGCAAAAGGATCTGGCGTTGAAGACACAGTCATTCAATATATAAAAATTACACCTGATGATACCTTTGAAGCAGTTGCCACAGCAAACTACACTCAAGACAACCTCTCAAGGGAATATGTTTTCTTGCCGGATAATATCTTAAAGAGCAAAGGAGAGGTGAAGATAAGTGCTTCAGCTACTTTGGCTGTCTTCCTTTCAGACGCACTAAATTATTTAATTAAATACCCTTATGGCTGTTCGGAGCAAATTGCCAGCAAGCTTAATGCATTGGCAATTGTAAAACAAGGTTTAAATTTACCGAACTTACAAGACAAGTTTCAATTAGAAAAAGTTCGATATTCAGGAAAAGAATATACGATTGAAGAAATTGTAGATATAGGTCTTACAAAACTTTATAATCAGCAGAGAGCAGATGGAGGTTTTGGATTCTGGGATTACGGGAGATCAAACTTCTATTTAACCCTCCATGTGATTGAGGCATTAGAGAATCTAAAATTGGCAGGGTTTAATGTAAATGAAGCCGTCATTGAGAAGGCAAAGGAATATGTAAAGAACCACTTTTCTACACAGATAGTCTTGTATAAAGATAAAAGCGCTATGATTTTGGCAGCTTATACATTGTTTAAAAACCAAAAGACAGTTGATGATCCGTTAATAAAAAACTTCATTCAAGAAATTGCCAGAGATGATACATACATATACGAATATGCCTCAAATGCTTCCTTGGCTCAGTTGGCTATTCTTCTCACAAAAGGATTTGACCTGCAATTGCAAGAGAAAATCTATAATCTTCTTCAAAATAGAATTAACATCGATGCCAGAGGCGCATTTATTGAACCCAAAAAGGGACATATTTTTGTAGATTATTATGAGAATCCAATAAAAGACACCGCCCTTTATCTTAAGGCTTTGAGCGTTGCTAAAAAGAGAGATCCAATTATCGATAAGGTCATAAGATGGCTTCTTAACTCCAAATCGAAAGACGGTTCCTGGGGTTCAACTAACAATACTTTAACAGTTATTGAGGCTTTTGTTGAATATCTAAAATGGCAAAGAGAAACCGAGTCTAACTTCATTCTTGAATTATTTGTGAATCAAAAAAGTGAAGGTAAATACCATTTTGAGCCCTCAACTATTCTTGATCAATTCAAAAAAGAAATTCCTCTTGGCGAGTTTAAATTCGGAGAGATTAATGTTATTGAATTTAGAAAAGAAAATCTCAATCAACTACCAAACAATCTTTATTATGATATGATTCTCAGATATTACCTACCTGCCCAAAAGATTCCTCCAAGAGATGAAGGTTTTACCATTCAGAGAACTTTGCATAGATTGCAAGATAAAGAAAATAAAGAACCAGTCAATGAGGCGAGGGTAGGTGATATATTGCGCGTTCATTTACAAATCACCGTGCCTAAGACAAGAAGATATGTTCTTATTGAGGACTTCATTCCTGCTGGATTTGAGATTGTTAATTTAGATTTGGCAACCGAACAGAAATCTTTAAGATTACAGGAAAAAGAAATAAAAGGAAGAGAGTTTATTCCTGACTTTAAAGAATTGAGAGATGATAGAGCAGTGTTGTTTAAAGAATATCTATCTCCCGGGGTTTATGAATTTGATTATTTTGTAAGAGCCCTCATAAAAGGAAAGTTCATTCATCTTCCAGCTAGAGTTTCTGAAATGTATTCTCCTGAGAATTTTGGACGAACTCCAGGAGGATATTTTGAAATTAAATAGTTTTTTATTCTGCTACTATTATCTCTATTGTCTCTTGAGTGTTTTTGCTTTTTGCCATTATTTTATATACTCCAGTCTCTTTTGGGGTAAAGATTGCCTCTTTTGCATGAAGAAAGTGTTGATTATTAATAAACCAATCAACACCTTCTTTTGCTCTACAGATAATTTTAGTATTTTCTTCCAGAAGAAACCTATCGCCATTATGAGGGGTGAGAATTAACGATGAATCTTGAGAGAGTAAAATGTTTTTTATTTTCTCATAATCATCGCCTTGCAAGCCATACTCTATATGCTCTCCTTCAGGAAATTCTTCTACAAGATCAAATAAAAAAGGAGTTTTTTTGTTATAATTGGAATTTAAAAGTAGTTCCATAACCTCATGCCAAATTCTTCCAGCTCCTAATTGTCCTGACAAACCCAAGGTGGGAGAGTTATCAGCATTTCCTACCCAGACTCCTACCAGAAAATCCGGAGTATAGCCAACAATCCAGCTATCTTTAAAATCTTTAGAGGTACCTGTTTTTACCGCATAGTTTTTTTGAAATAAATTTAATTCACTTTTTAAACCAAACTGTTCTACCCCCGTTTTTCTATCTGAGAGAATTTTGTTTATTAGTTGAACATATTGAGGTTTTGTGATTTGCTTGCCCAAAGCGTCTTTTGAGTTCTTGAAAATCTGTATTTCTCTTAAGGAACCATTGTTGGCAAAGATAGTGAAATACTTGCATAAGTTATAAAGATTCATTTCTAAAGCCCCAAGGGCTATCCCAAGTTGATAATTATTTAAATCTTGCACAGGTTTAAAATTCAAATCTTTTGTTAAAAATTGATAGAAATTTTCCAGTCCAACATATTCTAAAACCTTTACGGCAGGTACATTTAAACTATTTGACAAAGCATAATGAAGAGTAACAACACCTCTGTATTTATAATCAAAATTCTTTGGATACAAAGGAAAGCCAAGGGCAGTAATATATTTATATTCTCTATCTTCCACAAGAGTATAAGGTCTCAATCCTTTTTCAAATGCTTTGAGATAAATGAAAGGTTTGATAGTTGAACCTACAGGTCTTGGCTGGAGAGCCATGTTGATTTTGTAGCCTTCTTCAAACGAAGAAGGGTTTGGCGAGCCAATAATCGCAAGAAGTTCATTTTCAGGCAGTTTTATCACCACAACCGCCGCATTTTTTGCATTTTTTACTCTTAACTCTTGTATGTTTCGCCAAACAATTTCTCGTATTTTTTGACTCAAAGAAAGATCTATAGTTGTTTGAATAATCTTTTCTGGAACATTTTTGATAAAATTAGTTAGTTCAAAATAAGATATATTCTTTTGGGAATAATTTTTTACATATTTTTTAATTTGCCAAGGCGAGAGAAAATATAAATCTTTTGTATTTAGGCTCAGTCTTTTTGCAATTGATTGAGCGATTTGTATATTCGATTCTTTTAAAGGATTGTTTTTACTTGGACTACTAATTGAAGCCAGAAGTTGGAAGATTTGAGCTTCAGAAAGTAATTCCGGAGGAAGACCAAAGTAAAATTGACTTGCTTGATGTATGCCCTGTATTTGATTACCAAAGTAGATCGAATTGGCATACATTGTTAGAATTTCTTCTTTCGAATGCCAAGTTTCAAGGGCAAACGCATAAACTATTTCTTTTATTCGTGCCGCCAACCCCCTTTGAAGTTCGTTTCCAAGAAGAGTTTTAACTAACTGCTGAGTGATTGTGCTGGAAGCGGGTCTTTTCCCAACACCAATTCTTGAAAGCAAATCTTCACCAATACTTATGGGATTAATTCCTGGATGAAAATAAAAAAATCTATCCTCTTTTTTTACAAGAAGTTGTTTAAAGTGACGGGGGAGGGTGTTTACATAATAAGCATAATATCCTTTTTGATTAGGTAAAATGGCAATTATTTTGCCAAACCTATCTAAAATGACTGTTGATTGATTTGCTCGGTAGGATTCAAGTAACTTCTTTTGCAAAAATGAAGATAAGATTAGCCAGAGTGCGATTAAGAGGATTATTGCAAAAATAAATTTTTTAATAAGGGCTTTTCTCATCAGATTTGCAATTAGTTTTTGGGCTGTATATAATATTTTAATATGGAAGAAGAGACATTACAAAACAAAAAAATAGCGATGATTATTGCCTTTTCGAATTTTAGAGATGAGGAGTATTTTATTCCGAAAGAAATTTTTGAGAAAGCAGGTTTTGAGGTTAAAACTGTTTCAACAAAAAAAGGTACGGCAATTGGGGCTGGTGGAGGGGATACAGAAGTAGATTTAACTTTCGATGAGTTAAATATAGAGGATTTTGATGTTATTCTTTTTGTTGGTGGGCCAGGAGCATATAAGTACATAGAGGATGAAAAAGCGCATCAAATTGCAAAAGAAGCTATAGAAAAACAAAAAATTCTGGCAGCAATATGTATTGCGCCAGCAATTTTAGCAAAGGCAGGAGTATTAGAGGGTAAAAACGCTACAGTTTGGTCAAGTGTTTTAGATAAGAGCCCTATTAAAATTTTAGAAGAAAACGGGGCAAATTATGTTGAGAGAGATGTTGTTGTAGATGGAAACATAATTACTGCCAATGGTCCTCATGCAGCAAAAGAATTTGCTCAGAAGATTATAGAAACTCTTTAGAGTTTGACCCCGCTGAGCGGGGTTTGACAAATAATTTTTTATTTGATAAATTAAAATTGCCGCAGACAATGGGCAGCCCTCGATATATCGATATTTCGAAATATCGAGGAGCGTAAGACCCATCGAGGCAAAATATCGAAATATCGAAATTTCGAAATATCAAGATATCGATGTTGTCTGCGGTAGGCAGACTTTTTTAATTGAAATTTCGACACATCGAAATTTCGAAATATTGACATATCGAAATATCGAGATTATGCCAAAAACAAAAGAAAGAAAAAAAGAAATAATAGAGGAATTGAAAAAATTGATAGATGCGCAAAAAGTTGTTGTTTTTGTTGGGATTTCTGGGGTAAAAACGCCCGAGCTGTTTAGCTTGAGAGACAAATTGAGAGAAACCGATGCTGTTTTAAAAGTTGCAAAGAAAACTTTGGCAGAGATTGCTTTCTCTAAAAAAGGAATAAGTTTTCCAAAGGAAGAAATCAAAGAACCAATGGGCTTCGTTTTTGGGAAAAAAGATGAAATCTTACCTTTAAAAATACTTTATCAGTTTCAAAAAGAAAATGAACATTTTAAGATTTTTGGAGGATTTTTAGATGGACAATTTTTAGAGAAAGAAAAAATAGTTGAGCTTGCACAATTGCCTTCAAAAGATGAGCTCATAGGAAACTTTATCTCAATTTTATCTTCTCCAATAAGAAACTTCATTTACGCTTTAGATTACAACCTCAAAGGTCTTGTGACAGTGCTACAAAATATATCAAATCAATAATTAAATTAATTATTAACATCATGGCAGAAGAAAAAGAAAAGAAGGAAGAAGCAAAAGAAGAAGTTGAAATTCCGGCTAAATTTAAAAAGATAGTAGAGGAAATCGAACAGATGAAAGTCGCCGATTTAGCCGAGCTTGTCAAAATTTTGGAAAAGAAATTTGGAGTATCTGCTGTACCGGCTCAAGTAGCTGTTCAAGCGGCTGTGCAACCCACGCAAGGAGCAGGAGGGGTGGAGGAGAAATCTGAATACGATATTGTCTTAACTAAGGTAGGGGATAAGAAAATAGAAGTTATTAAGGTTGTAAGAGATGTTACTCAAAAAGGTTTAAAAGAATCTAAAGATTTAGTTGATGCCGCCCAGAAACAACCCCAAGTGGTGAAAGAAAAAGTTAAAAAAGAAGAGGCAGAAGAGATTAAGAAGAAATTCGAAGCTGCAGGAGCCCAAGTTGAGTTAAAGTAAAACTTAATATCTGTGTGCGCGAAGATATAAGAGATCGCTCAGAAAGCAATTTTTAGGAGCCGTTCGCTCGCCCAGCGCGCTCGCTCACTTACCTCGGCCTTCGCTCTCTCGCCCCCCACTAAAAATTTAGTGGGGGCTCGAACCATGCCCGCTCAGGCCTCGGATGCTCCATAAAAATTACTTTCTTCGCTTTATTATTTTGTTAAAAAGTTCTTGTGTATTTAAAATCAATATCTAAACAGAAAATAAGAAATTGCAAGTAGGGCAATTAAGCTTAGAATTAAAAAGAGAGTTTTGTTGATTCTTGGAAGTCGCAATTTTAGAGAAAAGAAAGGAATTTTCTCCTCAATTAAGAGCAAAAAGAAAATGCCTGTCCAATTTTTCATTTCTTTTTTCTTGGATCTGAAAAACTTTTTTAGAGTTTTATCCTTGATTTCCGGCAGGTTAATAAGTTCGGGCAGGATTTCGTCATAGAGGTTCTCAAATAATTTCTGAGTAATCACCATTACCTTATCTTGAGAGATTAATTTTCCAGAGGCCACTCCTCCAAAAAACTTGAAAGGGGAGGGGGTTATTTTTTCTTCTAATTCTTGAGCAATGTCTGAAAGTTCATCTCCTCGCAAAAGCAAAATTTGGATATTGCCCCCTCGCGAGAAATAAAGAAAATAATTTGCCAAATTTAAAATGGCTATGTTTAGATTGCCAACCCATCTAACATCTCCAGACTCTGTTTTTTTATAAAGAAATTGGTTTGCCTTTTTTAAGGTTTCAATTAAAGCTTTCTCAGGAAGGAGTTTTGGGTTTGAATAAAATGTTTCTTTGATAAGGTCAACCAATTCTGAAATAAATTTTCTGTCTCCTTTTAGGGCATTTGTGAATTCTACAATTAGATAAAGATAGCCAAGATGAGCCAAGTCTTTTTTTTCAGGCCTGAAACTAAAAACTTTTAGGTAGGTGTCTTTTCTTAAATGAGGGTTGAAATAATATTCCAAAGCTTGCATTCTTCTATTATAATATAAAAAGAGTAATTTGTAAGGGCGTGTGGCTCAGTGGTAGAGCGTCCCCCACTAAATTGGGCAGCTAGCTCAATTTGGCAGAGCACATGCATCACACGCATGGGGTTACAGGTTCGAGTCCTGTGCTGCCCACCAATTTAGTGGGGGAGGGTCGGTGGTTCGAGTCCACCCACGCCCACCCCGACATTGTTTGACATCTCAAATTATCTGTTGTATAATATAAGCATCTTTGCTTATCAAAAGGAGGTGACAGGTAGTGAAAAGCAAATTAGGATTGATAGTGTTGTTTATTGCAGCTCTTTTTTTATTTTTAGGGTTAACACGAGACCGCGATAAGATTGTAGCCGTAGAGGTTGTAGAGAACACAGATGAAACTGCAGTCTCTATTGATAAACCAGAGCAGGGGATTGTAGAAATTGTGGTTCGTAAAGGCTGGACATTGGAGGAAATAGCTCAAGGGGTGGGGATGGCACTGAAAGATTTAGTACAGCTTAACAAACTTACAAGTTACAACATATACCCCGGGCAAATTCTAAGAGTTAAACCATATACTGCATTTGATGAGGTGCTTGTAAGCTGGTATGGGCCAAAGTATCATGGCAGAAGAATGTCAAATGGCGAACCATTTAATATGTTTGACTCGACGATTGTTGCTCATAAATGGCTGCCATTTGGGACGCGGGTGAGATTGGTTCGAGTTGATACCGGAGCAAGTATAGAAGTCGTCGTTCAGGATAGAGGCCCATATGTTGCTAACCGCCATTTTGATTTATCCTATGCCGCTGCAAAAAAGCTTGATATGGTAAAGGAAGGTGTGGTTCTTTGTAAAGTAGAGGTGATCGACTGGCCTCAGTGATGGGGCCAGTTTTTTATTTTCTTTTTTTCAAAATTTTGGTATCCTAAAATAAGATGATGCAAATGTTATTTCTAGAATATATAAGGTGGCATTTTTATGAAATGCCCAAACTCATTCTTCAGGGTTGGAAGAATTATTTAAAGTTTGGAAATTATTTTTTCTCAATTAGTTTGCTTTTAAAAAGTTGGTTTTCTCCTTGGAAAAGAATAACTTGGTCATATGGAAGAGGTTTTTCGCCAACTCGTTATTTAGAGACACTGATTTCTAATCTCTTTTCAAGGTGCGTGGGAGCGGTTTTGAGGAGCGTTATTATTGTAGTTGGGCTTACTTTTGAAGCCTCTATATTGATTCTTGGGGCGATGTTTTATTTATTTTGGATTTTTCTTCCAGCAATTTTGTTTGCTTGTTTTGTTTTTGGGATAAAGTTTCTTTTTTGATTGACAATTTATTGTTAAATCAAAACCATATCGAGCAGAGCTGCGCCTTCTTCGGCTCGCCCCGCTTAGCGGGGCTTCGCCTCAGAGGAACCCACTGCCATCCCGAGGCTCAGCTCCATATGGTTTTGATAAAATACTTTAAATATGTATGTTGATCTAAAAAATTCAGTTATATATTCTGCAATTGATTCTTTTAATCAAACCGCTTTAAGATTTCTTAAACTTATCAAAATTCTTGCGTTTTTGGGTCTTATTCTCTTTGCTTCTATATTTGCGGTAAATTATTTAATTTTGGGGAAAATTGAGGAACTTTTTTTAGGTTTTTCTCTAATTTCTTTTGCATTTTTTTGTCTTGCTTTTTCCATTATTTTATTTTTTGAAACAAAAATAAAAAATCCCGAAGTTCCTGCTAACTCTAAAAATCTTGCTGATTATTTAAGTTTTGAGAGCGCAAAAGTTATAAAAGAAGCTCAGAAAATAGCCAGAAGACATAGAAGGCTTCTTGACTCTTCTTCAGTTCTTTTTGCTTTGACTAAATCAAGTAAAACTGCTCGATTTATTTTTGAAAGAGCGCTTATTGATCGAAAATATGTTCAAAATAGAATTAAAGATTTTTGGGCAAGAAAATTTGTTCTCGAAAAACAACCAAAAGAACTTAAGGAAATTTTACAGAGCGCGCTTAAAATTAGCAAAAAAAGAAAACATAAGAAGATTGAAATAGGGGACATTATTTTTGCTCTGTTAGAACAAGACCCAGTTTTTGAAGTAATTTTAGTTAAATACGATCTAAGGCAGGATGATATAAAAAACTTGGTTAAGTGGTATGAGAGGATACAAAAACATATAAAAGAAAATAAAAAATTCTGGGAATTCAAAAATTTAGCAAAAAAAGGAAGTATCGGAAAAGATTGGGCTGCAGGATATACAATTACTTTAGATGAGTATTCTATTGATTGGTCTGAGATGGTAAAGCGAGCCGGATACCCAGATATTTTTGGCTACAAAGACGAGATAGAACAAGTTGAAAGGATTCTTTCTAACCCTGAAATAAACAATGTTTTAATTGTAGGGGAGCCGGGAGTTGGGGCAGAAAATATCATTTTAGCCTTAGCCAAAAAGAGTGTTTTAGAAGAGAGCCTCCCAACAATTAATAACAAGCGAATTGTTGAGCTTAAAATCCCTTTGCTTTTAGCCAAACTTACAAGTTTAGATGAGGTGGAGTTAACTTTGGAGAAAATTTTTCAGGAGGTTATAAAAGCAGGAAATGTAATTCTTGTAATTGACAGTTTTCATAATTATGTTGGAGGAGAACAAAGACCCGGCGCAATCGATATTACAGGCATTCTCTCTTCTTATTTACCTTTGTCTCAATTTCAATTTGCTGCGCTAACCAGTTATTCAGGGCTTCACAAAAATATAGAACCTCATCCCTCTCTCTTAAACTTTTTCTCAAAAGTAGAAGTAAAAGAACCATCAAAAGAAGAAACGCTTCTGATGTTAGAGGACATGGTTTTTTCTCTTGAAAGAAAATACAAAGTATTTATAAGTTGGCAAGCGTTAAAGGAGATCGTGGACTTATGTGAGCGATATATTACCTCTTTGCCTTTTCCCAAAAAAGCCAAGGATACTTTAGAAGAAGTTGTAGTAAAAGTAGTAGCCAAAAGAAAAACTTGGGTTGATAAAGATGATGTTGATGAGTTAATTTCTCAAAAAACAGAAATTCCTGTTGGTAAGTTAGAACAAAAAGAAAAATCTATTCTTTTGAATTTAGAGAAACTTATTCATAGACGAATTATTAATCAAGATGAGGCAGTAAATGAAGTAGCCGCAGCCCTGAGGCGTGCTCGAACAGAGGTTGTTATTAGAAAAAGACCAATGGGTTGCTTTTTATTTTTAGGACCAACTGGTGTTGGAAAAACAGAAACCTCAAAAGCCCTGGCTGAAATTTATTTTGGCTCAGAAGATCGGATGATTCGCTTAGATATGTCAGAATTCCAAAATATAGAGGATATTCCTCGTTTAATTGGATCTTTTGAGTATGAAGGACTTTTAACTACTCAGGTAAGAGAGAATCCTTTTTCTCTTGTGCTTTTAGATGAAATTGAAAAAGCGCATCCAAATATTTTGAATCTCTTTTTACAGGTTTTAGACGAAGGACATTTAACCGATGGAATGGGAAGAAAGGTAGATTTTAAAAATACAATTATCATTGCTACTTCAAATGCTGGTTATAAATTAATTTTGAGAGCCCTCAAAGAGGGCAAACAAATGGCAGAGATTAAAGAAGAACTTCTTGAGTATTTATTTGAACAAGGAATATTTAGACCCGAATTCATTAATAGGTTTGATGCGGTGGTTGTATTCCGCGCTTTAACGAAGGAAAATCTTTTAGACATTGCCCACCTTCAGCTTTCAAAAATTCAAAAGAGTTTAGCCCAAAGAAATATAGAGTTTATCATCACAGATGAACTTAAAGAAAAAATCGCTGAGCTGGGCTATGATATAAAGTTTGGAGCAAGAAATATGAAAAGGGTAATTCAAGATAAAGTTGAAAATGCAATAGCCCAAGCCTTACTCAAAGGGGAAATTAAAAAAGGAGACAGGTTTATTATTAGCCCAGATAATTTTTCTGTGATAAAATTGTAATAAAGGCCGAACTAATTAACTAATTAACAATTAGAAATATGGAAAAAGAACCTCTTTTCTCAATAGATAAAAGAGAAGACCCAAACTACCCAGTCTATTTTGAGGAGCCAAAAATTAAAAAGAGCAAAAAGCCATTTTTAATTTTAGGAGTTGTCATTCTTTTTGTTCTTTTGGGAATGACAGCAGTTCTAGCCTCAAGAATCTGGGATCCTTTATGGAACCCCTTTAGACCTTCACCTGAGAGAGTTTTGGCAAAATCATTTAAAGTACAAAAAGAAGTAAAAACATTTCATTACCAAACCAAGGGAATGCTCGAATTTACAGGATATGCCACTCAAACGACACCGGAAGAGACAGCCTCTTTGGAATTACAACTTGAGGGAGATGTGGACCGTTCTGATAAAGAAGTTTCAAAATCCAAAACAAATTTCTCTTTTTCTGTATATGCCGGACCGATAGGTTTTCCTTTTTCTGGTAAATCAATCACAATTGGAAAAGTGGATTATTACAAGATTGAAAAGTTTCCCTTAAGCGGATTTTTAGAATTGATATTTGAAAGTACAAACATAGGCTTAACCCCAGAAGAGCAAGCAGAGATAGAGATGATTAAAGAGTTCGTCTCTCAGATAATTGAGCAGATTCAGGATAAATGGATTAGAGTAGATCCTGAGGAGATAGAAAGAGAGTTAGGAATATCATTTAAAAGAACCACAAAAGAAAAAGAAGAAAAACTTATAGCAAAGATAGAGGAACTGTTTGTTAAATATCCACCAATAAAGCCAGAGAAGGAGTTGAAAGATCAGGTAATTGAGGGAAGAAAGTATTATCATTATTTGACAAGACTAAACAAAGAAAATTTAAAGAAATTTCTAAGCGAACTCTTGCAATTTATGAAAGAAGAAGAAATTACATCTTTACCGAACTTATTTTTTCCAGAAAAAGATATAGACAGAATGAATGAAGAGATTTCAAAGGTGCTTGATGAACTTTTTAAGTCAATAAAATCTTCTCAAGTTGAGATCTGGATTGATAAAAAGACATATTATCTTTATAGAATGAAAGGAGAAATAGTTGTTGAAGACAAAGAAGGGAAATTAGAGATTGGATTAGATTCAACTTTTTCCAATTACAACCAACCGGTTAAAATAGTTGCTCCAAAGGACTCTATAAGCATAACAGAATTTATTGGGCAGTTTTTTGGTTTAATTTTTCAACAATCATTCATGCAGGGAGCGAATAAAGCAAAAGATGCTAGAATAATAGCAGATTTAGTTAATCTGAGAACAATTGCGGAATCAGTTTACGACGAAGATAATGGATATCAAAACCTATGTAAAAATGGAAGTTTAAATGAAAACCACGCTTTAGAAGGTGCAACTTTATCATACATTAAAAATGACATTATATCCCAAGGAAGCCAGGTTGTTTGTTTTGCCACTAAAACTAAATATTGTATCAAAGCCCCACTTTTGGCTAAACCGGGAAAGGCTTATTGTGTCGATTCTGAAGGTCGAGCACAGGAGGTATCCGGAAATGTTTGTACTCCTACTAACATAAGCTGCGCGCCATAAGGGTTTAACATTCCATTCTCAATACTATGAATATTCCACCAGCAATCGAAGTAGTGTTTGCATTTGTATTAATAATGGGATTTATTTCCCTATGTACAACCCCATGTGTAAAGTGTCACTTTACACAATTTTGTCACTTTACACAATTTTACACAGTTTAGTGATATGCCCAAAAATCCAAAAACATTTGACAAAAATGGAGAGTTTTGTTATAGTTTAAGCATCTAAAAAGGAGGTGATGCACATTGAAAAAGACGATTCTTGCGTTGATGGTTTTGGGCCTTCTCTTTACGGGAGGAGGGTGTTGTTTTCTTTATGGAGAAGGAAACCGGCGGTATGTTGAACCTCCGATAATAGTCGCAGAGATTACTCCTCGAGGAATGATGGATCAGCTGGGAGAACACTTTCGGGGGATAGTCCCACGAGGTATCACTCTTCGTGAAGGCAGGTATATAATTACTACACTACAAGAATACTCTCGCGGTATTCGGGAACTGCTATATCCAGGTATAGACCCGTATGTAGCGTTGGGAAGATTACGAGAATGGTGCGCACATCTTGCTGTAGGATTGATGTGGGACGTGACTCATCAAACTCATCGTTTGGTCGTCCTTGCAGGCCCACGTTTTCAATTTTATTTCTTCTCCTTCGAAACGCTTCAGCAGATCCCCAGACCCGAAAAAATTTGGTATGTGATAATGTAATCACACTTAAAGAGATAGCGCAGGGTGTCTTTCGGCAGAAAGGCACCCTTTTTTTCTTGACAAAGATTTATAAATTAGATAAAATTCAACAATCCTTGACACAAACGATGAAATGAGGTATAATTTATTATTGGCATAAAGTATTAATAAATTTGATTCATGAATAAAAAACAAAAAATCCTTTATATTTTAACTGACATTTTTGTTATCGGCACTTTTTTAGTGATGCCGTTTTTTAATTTTTTGGATTTTC
>CAZUSK010000001.1:0-20198 GCA_964623345.1 uncultured Candidatus Saccharibacteria bacterium | reverse complement strand
TTTATCACCACCCTTCTTTTTGGTTCCTCGCCTTTGCTTTCAGTTGTAACATCTTTTCTTTCTGCTAAAGTCAAATGAATAATTCTTCTCTCATAGGCTGGCATAGGTTCCAGCTCTTTCTCTTTTTTATGCAAAGCCACCTCATCTGCTGCAAGTTGAGCTAATTCTCTAAGAAAATTAATTTTTTTCTTTTTATAATCATTGATATCTAAGTCAATTAAAGCATCTTGGGAAATCTCTTTTTTCAGAATTTTTACAAGAAGTCTTTGGATTAAGAATAAAGTCTCACCCTTTTTTCCAATCAAAATCTGGGGTTCATCGGTTTTAACAGAAATACAAAAAGTATTCTCCTCTTTTAGATCTACTGTTATGTCACCTGGAAAACCTAATTTTTCAAAAAATCTTTCAGTAATTTTTTTAATTTGTTTTTTCATCTCTTCTTTTTTCATATTCATCTAATTCCCTTTTGGCTATTTTCTGCTGTAATATGCTAAAAACAGTTGAAATAATTAAATATAAAGCCAATGCTGAAGGAAGCTTTAAAAATATTAAAGTCATAAAAACAGGCATAAAATAAAGCATTTGGGTCTGAAAAAGATTTGCAAAACTTTTGCCTGTTTTTTGTCTGGGCATTAAAGAGCGTTGCTGTAAGAATAAGACTACTCCCAATAAAACAGCCAAGCTTATATTTGGTTGACTTAAGTCTATTAATCCAAGGAATGAGGGATTTAATGTTTCGGGTCTCTTTATGAATGAATAAAGATACTGAAGACTTTCTTCATTTACTCCCCGCCAAAAAACCCTATATAGGGCAATTAAAATTGGTAGCTGTAAAAAAGTAATAAAAGTTCCAAAAAATGGATTTACTTTTTGGGAGCGCGTAAGTTTTAGAAACTCTCTTCCTAATTTTTCTTTATCATTTTTATATTTTTTCTGAAGTTCTTTAATTTTTGGTTGAATTTTTTGAAGAACTAACTGTGAATAAATGGCTTTTTTTTGCCAAGGCCACAAAATCAGCCGGATCAAAACCGTCAAGGCAATGATTGCTATACCAAAATCGTTTCCTGGTAGATATAAATAAAAAAAGATTAAAAGATTAAACAAAGGTTGCCATAAAAGAATTCTAAATAAATCTGAAAGAATCATTGTAAATTAATTTTTTTTAATAATTGTCTTAAATTCTCTTTTATTTGAAAAAAATCTTGTTTTTCTATTCCTTTTTGAGCCACAATTACAATATCGTACCCAGGTTTTATCTCAGAAAGCATTTCTCTTGCCGCCTCTCTAAGTCTTCTTTTTACTTTATTCCGCACAACAGCTTTTTTGGATATTTTCTTTGAAACAACAAATCCAAATCTTGTGTCATCTAAGTTATTTTTAATGAATTTTATGAATAAAAAATCTTTCTTTTTAGCCTTGCCCTCTTTAAACACCCGCTCAAACTCTTTTTTCTTTTTCAGGCGATGTTTTCTGGGTAACACATTTAAATTTAAACAGTTAATCTCTTTCTTTTTTTCTTTCGTCGTCTTTGAAGAATTCTTTTTCCGCTTTTTGTTCTAGCTCGTTTTAAAAATCCGTGAGTTTTCTTTCTTTTTCGTTTTTTTTCTTTATAGGTAATGGCCATGGTTTTATCGAAATTTCGAAATGTCGAAATTTCGAGATGTCGAAATGTCGATATATATTTAGAGTATAATATCAAAAAAGAAGAAGGTCAAATTTTAAAGATTAACACTTTATCCACAAGTTATCCACAGGGTGTTGAAATTTCTTGCTTCTTGCCTTACCTGTCAAACCCTTTATAATTGAAAATAAGGAGCTATTATGAAAAAAGAGGAAATCTGGCAAGCAATATTAGCTCAAATACAGCTGACTCTTTCTCCGGCTAACTTTGCTACTTGGTTTAAAAATACCCACATCATTGAGATTCAAAAAGATCTTATTATAATTGGAGTTCCTAATAATTTCTCAAAAGAGTGGATTGAAAAAAGATACAAAAAGATTCTTTTGAAAATTGTTCGTCAATTTAATGAAAATATAAAAACGATAGAATTTAAGGTAGATTCAAAAAAGACCTTCCAAAATCCCTCTACAACAAAAGTGCCTCAGATACATCCGGATCAATTAAGGTTTGAAGAGCTTTATATTAATAAAGAAACAAATTTAAATCCAAGATATCAATTTGAAAATTTCGTTGTTGGACCTTTTAACGAATTAGCCCATGCAGCTGCATGGGCTGTAAGCGAATCTCCGGGCACTCTTTACAATCCTCTTTTTATTTACGGTGGGGTAGGACTTGGTAAGACACATCTTTTACAAGCCATTGGTAACCGAATTTGTAAAATATTTCCTGAAAAAAAGGTAAAATATATAAGTTCTGAAAGGTTTACTGGAGGGGTTATCAACGCTATCAAAAACCAAACTATTGAGCAATTTAAAGAACAGTATAGAAAATACGATGTGCTCATTGTGGATGATATCCAATTTATTGCTGGAAAAGAAAAAACGCAAGAGGAATTCTTTCATTTGTTTAATACCTTATATGAGAACAATAAACAAATAATTATTTCTTCTGATCGACCTCCAAAAGCTATCGCTGCGCTTGAAGCAAGACTGAAATCAAGATTTGAAGGGGGTATGATTGCGGATATCTCCCAACCTGATTTTGAAAGCCGAGTCGCTATTTTAAAACAGAAGGCTCAAGAGAAAAACTTTCCAGTTGAAGATATAATTTTAGAATTTATCGCCACAAACATTCAAAGCAACATAAGAGAATTAGAAGGGGCACTTAATCGTTTAATAGCATTCCAAAAACTACAGAATGCAGACACTTTAGATTTAGAGACCGCCAAAAAACTTCTAAAAAAGGTTATTCAACCAAGATCCAAAAGAATAGACTTCCAAAAACTAACTAAGGTAGTCGCAGAGTTTTACAATCTCTCCCAAAAAGACCTTCTCTCAAACTCCAGAAAAAAAGAAATCGTTCGTCCCAGACAAATCGCTATGTATCTTTTAAGAGAAGAAGTTAAATATTCCTTCCCACAAATTGGTAAAAAATTTGGAGGAAAAGATCATACAACCGCAATTTATGCATATGAAAAAATAGCTAAAGATCTTGAAAAAAATGAAGACTTAGCTGAAGAGATTAATCTTTTAAGAGAACGATTGTATTCTGAATAACATGTGAATTTTCTTGAGGATTAACTGAGGATTATACACAAAGATCTTTTTATCTCTTTAATATACCCAGAATTTCCACAATTTTATCCAGAAGTTTATAAATCGGTGTTGGGCTTCTTTCTTTGGTTTAATTACTTTCCACACTTTTTACAAGGTCTTAATACTAACAATAATTTAAAATAAAATTATGAAACTTACTATTTTAAGAGAGGAGTTAAAAAAAGGATTAACCTGTGTTGAAAGGATCTGCACAAAAAATTTAGTTTTACCCATATTAAATCATGTTCTTTTAAGCTGCGAGAAAAACCAACTTAAGCTTGTAACCACAAATTTAGAAATTGCTTCTTTGTACTTTTGTTTGGCAAAAGTTGAGCAAGAAGGCGAAATAACCGTTCCAGTAAGAACTTTATCAGATATTGTTTCTTTAACAGAAACACCATCTTTAGAAATTGAAACAAAAGGAAAAACTTTAAACCTTGTTGGAGAAAATACAAAAATACAAATTAAAGGAATGGATCCAAAAGATTTTCCTATAATTCCAAAAATTGAAAAATCTCAAGAGATAGAATTAAATCCAAAACCGCTATGTGAAGGAATTCTCCAGGTAATTGATTTTTGTAGCCCTACTCAAGCAAGACCAGAGCTTTCGGGTGTTTTTTTCTCTTTTTTAAAGGATCAGTTAAAAATTGTAACAACCGACAGTTTTCGATTAGCTGAAAAAACATTATTCTTTGAAAAACCACAAGAATTTTTAGAAGAAAAGTCTTTTATTTTACCTAGGGGAGCAGCAAGAGAAATAGTGAATATGTTTTTAGAAAACGAAGGGAAGATTAAACTATTTTTCTCTGCAGGGCAAGTTATGTTTGAATCATATTTTGCAGATTCACAAAATCCGCAAGCCCAGTTAATTTCACGATTGATTGAGGGCGAATTCCCTGATTATCAAGCGATTATTCCAAAAGGATATCACACCCAGGTTATTTTAAATAAGAGACAATTTCTCAATAAAATCAAAACCGCAAGTATTTTCGCAGGGGGAGGAAACGAGATAATACTCTCTGTAGATCCAAAAAAGAATAAGCTCGAAATTTCTGCACAAAATACAGACCTAGGTGAAGCAACATTAGAAGTCGCCGCAGGTGCTAAAGGGGAGAAAGTAAAAACATGTTTTAATTGGCGATTTTTATTTGAGGGTGTTTCAAAAATTCAAACAGAGGAATTTGTTTTTGAACTTAACCAAGAGGGAGGGCCTGGGGTAATTAAACCAAAAGAAAATCAAGATTTTCTTTATATTCTAATGCCAATTAAACAAAGCTAAGGCCATCTTTTTAAGGCTTCCTCCATTGCCTTATGCCAAATAGGCCCTGCAATAGTTACCGCCGGCACTTTTTTCATTGGAGAATTATTGTTATTCCCTACCCAGACTCCGATTACAATATTTTTACTATATCCTATTGTCCAAGCGTCCCTGAAACTGTTTGTAGTACCAGTTTTGGCGGCTACAAAATGGTTTTTAAAATATAAAGGCGAATTTTTACCGAACATTGGTGCCCGGGCGTCATTATCTGATAAAATATCATTTATTTTTTTACAAACATCCACTCTTTCTACTCGCAAAGGCGATGGTTTGTTTTCTTCTATAATTCTCCCTTTCGAATCTTCAATTTTTAATATAGCGACAGGAGGATTCCTTAAACCTTCTGTTGCAAAAACTCCGTAGGCCGAGGTAATGTCTAAAAGTTTTACCTCGCCTCCTCCTAAGACTAACGATGGTCCATAAAATGAGGCAGGTTTGTTTAAAGTAGTAATGCCGAATTTTCTGGCTGTTTTTATGCTATCTTCAATGCCTGCAAAATAAAGCAACACCTTTACAGAAGGTACATTTAAGGATTGGGCTAAAGCTTGTTTTAATGTAACCCAACCTCGAAATTTACCGTCATAATTTTGGGGTATATAATACTTTCCTCCCCATTTACCAAAGTTGGTTAATTCATCTAAAACTTTATCATTTTCGGAATAACCCTTTTCAAAAGCCGTAGCATAAACAAAAGGTTTAAAAGCAGATCCAGGTTGTTGCCCAACACCAAAAACTGCGACATTAACTTTTGGCTCAAAAAGGCAATTGACTCCGGGCTTACAACCTTTTGGGTAAGGTTCACCAAAATAGTCTTTTGAACCTATCATTGCAAGTATTTCGCCTGTATTTGGATTAATAGCAACAAGTGAAATATTGTAAGCATTATATTTTTTAATTCTTTCTGCCTCTTCTTTAACAATCTCTTCTAATTTTTTTTGAAAGTCCCAATCTAAGGTGGTGTAAACCTTAAGCCCGCTTTCTTTTAGAAATTCCTCTCCGTATTTTTTAAAGAGATAGTCTCTTACATAGAAAACAAAATGAGGAGCTTTAATTGTAATAGGAGTTTTAACAAAATGAATTTCTTTTTTAAGGGCTTGCTGATATTCTTCCTGAGAGATAAAACCCTCTTTTAACATTCTCTTTAAGATGTAATTTTTTCTTTCTAAAAGTTCTTCTCTATGCTCTGAAAAAGGATAATAATAGCTAGGGGCCCTAATTACGGCTGCAAGGACTGCTGCCTCCTCCAAAGTTACATCTTTTGCTGATTTGTTAAAAAAATCTCGAGCTGCCGCTTCAACTCCATATATGTTTGGCCCAAATGGAATTTGGTTTAAATACCACTCCAAAATTTGGTCTTTTGAATAACGTCTTTCTAATTCTAATGTTAAAACAACCTCTCTAATTTTTCTTTTTATTGTTTTTTCTCTTGTTAGAAAAGTTGATCTTATTAGTTGTTGAGAAATAGTTGAGCCACCATAAACCGGTTTTTTTAGTTTTAAATCTATTAAGATTGCCCTTAAAATGCCCTTTAAGTCCACTCCATGATGTTCATAGAATTTTGCATCTTCTGCTGCTAAAACAGCTTTTATTAAATGATCTGGGAGGTCTTTAAGCTTGATTGGTTCTCTTCTTTCTTCTCCAAAGATTGTATAAAGTAATACCTTGCCGCTTCTATCAAAAATTTTAGTTGGTTGTGCTAAATGTCTTTCCTCAAAAACCTCCGGTCTTGGGAAATCTTTTGCAAAAAGTATAAAAACGAAGGATACACAAAAGAGAAAAAATAATAAAGAAAAAAGAGTAAGTTTAATAATAACTTTAAGCCATTTAAAAGATGTTGTTTTAAACACCCTTTTTGTCTTACGCATTCTTAAAGATAATCCCAAAACCCCCCAATTTATGGGGGGTTTTGGGATTTTATAATTCTTCTTCCTCTCCCTCTTCTTCAAGCCCTTCTTCCTCGGGTACTTCCTCTTGAGTTTCTTCTTCTAATTCCTCCTCGGGTGTCTCTTCTGGAGTTTCTTCTTCGGCTACATCTTCTTCTTCCCATTCTTCTTGATCAACGATTTGAGAGAGGATTTTATCAATGTATTCCATGGTTTTTAAAATTATGGTTTTGTGCGACCTTTAATTATCCTCTAAAAGAATCTATAAGCCTATTATATTTTTCCTTATCTCCTTGTCAAGGGTTTTTTGCTTTTGAGATTTAATTTTGAAAGAGACATAAGATGAGCACATACCGCTAAAGCTAAAGCGTCGGCAGCATCATCAGGCTTGGGTAGTTCTTCTAAGTTCAACAATAACTGAATCATTTTTTGAACCTG
This sequence comes from uncultured Candidatus Saccharibacteria bacterium, assembly GCA_964623345.1. Classification (GTDB taxonomy): domain Bacteria; phylum Patescibacteriota; class Minisyncoccia; order Minisyncoccales; family PEYH01; genus JAGGTU01. Next base: position 13,343 of record CAZUSK010000001.1, on the reverse strand, counting down.
TATTTTTTTCGCCCTCCCATAACCTACAATTGCCATTTTAACCTCAAGGGGTGTAAATTCCACCACAGGAACCTTTTTTTTAGCAGCTGCAAGAAGGATTACTCCTTTGGCTTGTGAAACACTTATAATCGTTTTGGAGTTTTTAAAAAAATATAGTTTTTCTACTGCTAAAACCTGGGGATGAAACCGGTTAATGAGTTTGTTTACTTCTTTCTCAATTTTCTTTAACCGGTCACAAGGATTTAAAACAGGCGATGTAATAATAGATCCATAATCAAGGCAGGTAAGTTTATCGCTTCCTTTTTTGGTTTTGATAACTCCATAACCTGTGGTTGCTGTTCCCGGATCAATTCCTAAAATCCTCATAATTTTAAGTTTGAGTATATCTCCTGCACAGCATCGTTTTCATCTAAAGCCTCAAAAAGACGCTTCAATGCCTCTTTTTCTTTTTCAGAAACTTCAATTTCTTGTTCAGGAACCCATTCCAATTGAGCTGATTCAATGGTTATTCCTTTCTCTTTAAGTTCGGATTTTATCTTCTCTAAGTCTTCAGGTTTTGTATAAATCTCAAGTACGGAATTTCGCCATCTAAAATCTTGAGCTCCTAAATCAATAGCAAGAAGCTCTAATTCTTCTTTATTAGCATTTTGAGCATTCACCCTAATTGTTCCCATCCGTTTAAACTGCCATCTTAGAGAACCTTCATCAGCCAATTTCCCTCCCTCTTTTTGTAGAATCTGCTTAATTTCATTAAGAGTTCTGTTTCTGTTGTCTGTAATGCCTTCAATAATGATTGAAACGTTTCCTGGACCGAGACACTCAAAAATTACCTCTTCCAGTTTTTCCCCTTCAATCTCGCCAGCACCTCTTTTAATAGCTCTTTCTATATTTTCATTTGGCATATTAAATTCTTTTGCTATTTCAATCGCCATCCTAAGTTTTGGATTCGTTTCCGGATCTTTCCCTTCTCTTGCAGCAACAGCAATTTGGCGGCTAATTTTTGAAAAAATTTTAGCCCTTTTTTTGTCCTCTAGCTCTTTTTTGTATCTTATACCATGCCAATGGCTATGTCCGGACATGTTTTTAGAGAAGTCTGTGTTTTGGTTTAATTTTGAGATGTTTTAAAGCAGCCTCTGTTATTACTCTTCCCTTGGGAGTTCTTTTGATTAACCCCAATTGTAAAAGATAAGGCTCATAAACCTCTAAGATGTTATTTACTTCTTCTGACAATGAAGCAGCAAGCGCTTGAATGCCAACAGGCCCTCCATCAAATTTATAGATTATAGTTTCAAGAATTTTTCTGTCAGCTGGTTCAAGCCCTAGTTCGTCTATCTCTAAAGCCTCCAATGCTTTCTTGGCGACTTCTTTTGTAATTATACCGTCGCTCTCAACCTGGGCAAAATCTCTAATTCTTTTCAGAAGTCTATTTGCTATTCTTGGGGTAAACCGTGACCTTTGAGCAATAGTCTCAATAGCCTCTTTTTCTATTTCTACATTAAGTATTTTTGCCGACCTTTCAATTATCTGTCCGATCTCTTGAACTGTATAGAATTTTAGTTGAAAGATAGCTCCAAATCTATTGCGGAGAGGAGAAGTAAGCTGAGCAATTCTTGTTGTTGCACCAATTAAAGTAAACTTAGGGAGCTTGATTTCAAGGGTCCGAGCCATGGGTCCCTTGCCAACAATTATATTAAGCTTGTAGTCTTCTAAAGCAGGATAAATTAACTCCTCACAAGTTCTATTTAACCTGTGAATTTCGTCAATGAATAGAATCTGACCCTCTTTTAAATTTGTCAAAATTGCTGCTAAATCACCAGGTCTTTCAATAGCAGGGCCTGAAGTTATTTTCATTTCTGCATTCAACTCTTGAGCTATTAAATAGGCAAGAGTTGTTTTACCAAGCCCAGAGCTTCCGTAAAATAATAAATGCTCAGGAGGCTCATTTCTTTTTTTTGCAGCCTCAATTATAATTCTAACATTTCTTTTGACTTGTTCTTGTCCGATATATTCTTCCCATCTACGCGGTCTTAAAGTATTGTCTAAAACTTCATCTTCATGTATGTTAGACTTGACAATCATATTTTTTTTGATATAATAAAGGAAGTCCCTGGCCGGAAAGGGATTTTTCTTAGACCTTGGAATAGTTGGGCTTTCAGCTCGACTATTCCTCGGAAAAATCCTGATCTTTTGGGGAAATCCAAGGATATTCCGGCCAGGGATTTTAAATTTCAATCCTCTTTGGCAACCCTTTGTACCTCTTTGATTGTGGTAATTCCTAAAAGAACTTTAAGAAGACCATCTTGATACATAGAGATCATTCCATGTTTCTTTGCAAGTCTTTTTATTTCTGGAATGGAAGGGTTTTTTAAAATTAAATCCTCCATTTCTTCATTCACAACGATAGCCTCAAAGATACCAATCCTCCCTTTGAAACCGGTAAAATTGCAAAATTTACACCCCTTACCTTCTTTTATCTGAATTTCATTTAAGTTTTCAAGACCGTATTTCTTCTTTAAATGAGGAGGTATATCATTAAGCCCTTCTTGAATGATTTTCTTCTCTTCCTCTTCTAAAGGGCGAAAAATAAAACATTTTGGACAGATTTTTCTAACTAATCTTTGAGCGATTGCTAAATTGATTGCCGGCGCTATGTTCGAAGGTTTTGCGCCAAGCGAAACCAATCTTGGAATTGTGCCAGCGGCATCATTTGTGTGAAGCGTGGAAAAGACAAGGTGACCTGTTAGAGCAGCCTGAATAGCAATTTGAGCTGTTTCAAGATCTCGTATTTCTCCTACCAGAATTACATCTGGATCTTGTCTGACAATAGCTCTTAAGCCATTGGCAAAGTCATAGCCTCTTTCGGGATGAACTTCAGTCTGAGAAATGCCTTCTAATCTATATTCAATCGGATCTTCTATAGTAATGATTTTGATTTGTGGATTTTTTAAGTATTGCAGGAAAGCATAAAGAGTAGTTGTCTTACCAGATCCTGTTGGGCCAGTTACAATAATCATGCCATTGGGTTTTTTTATTTCTCTTTTAAATAATTCTAATAAATCTTCTCTTAAACCTAACTCCTCAATACTTCTCAAATTGTCTGGATCTAAAATTCTCATTACTATTGATTCTCCATAATCTGCCGGAAGTGCAGAAGTTCTTATTTCTATTTCTTTTACCTTATCTTTTTTAGATGGAGCAGGTAAAATTACTGAAAAACCTCCATCTTGAGGACGGTTATGAATATTTAATTTCAATCCAGCCAGAAGTTTTATCCGGGAGAGCAAAAGATGATAGACTTTTGGTGGAATAATTGAGACATCCTGCAGCATTCCATCTATTCTAATTCGCATTTTTACGTCAGATTCTCTTGGTTCTAAATGAATATCAGAGGCAGAAAGATGAATAGCTCCTGTTAAAATTATGCTTAACAAGAAAGATGTATCTTTATGGAAACATTTCTCTACTAATTTTCCTAAATCTGTTACCCCTTCTACCTTTTTTAATATAGTTTTTTGAACATCCAAAGGGATTTGTATTTTTTCCGTAATCTTAGTCATGGAACATTTTAAGAATTAAATTTTTTGTTGAAGTAAGGTCTTTTTTTGTTGAAAAAAATATTCTTTGATTGTCTTTTGTACCAGAAAAAGTCTTAAGTAACCCAAAGAGATATTTTTCTTCCTCGGAGTAGAGGACTCCTTTAGTGGAGTTTGAAGAAGCGTGGCTTTCCCACATAAAAAGTACAGAAGGTAAAATCAGTGGCTTTTCTCTGAAAAGCCGAATACCTAAAGGAAGATCTTCTTCTTGAAGTTGAAACTTCTTTAAATGGCTTTTTTTTAAAGCTACTATGGGAAACGGAGTTTTAGATGTGCATTCCATAGATTTAAAAAAAACCTCAAAAAGAGTTTTTTCTTTAAGTGAAAAATCTTTAAGTAATACTTCTTTAACATCTTTAAAATCGGTAATATACTTTTTTAAAAAACAGAGAGGTTCTAATAAGTTCTTCTGCACCCTTTTTTTCTGTAAAGGCAAAAGAATGCTTAAAAAGAGAGATTTTGCAAGATATTCATCAAAAATTCCTTCAGGAAATTGAGAAATTATCCTAAAGACCAAAAAACCAAGCGGATAATTTTCAATAAAATTGATCTTGCCAAATTCTCTATTGTCTAAATTGTTGTCTAGATTAATAATTGGTGCATTAAAGAAAGTTTTAAAATTTTTCTCATAAAAATCCCCTAAGTTCTCTAGTGAAGATATTCCAACGGTGATCACAAGATTGATATCTTGAGAGTTTTCCTCTGGAATAAAGATGTTTATATCCTCGGGTTTGGGTAGTTTACCTTTTGCCAGCAAGCAAAGTTCTATTATGTCACTTGTTTTTTTATAATAAACTTCAGAAAAGAAATCGGGGTTTTTAAAAGTTAAAATGAGATTTCTAAGTTCTTTTAAGGAAAAAGGAAAGAAAGGTTCACTTATTAAAAAATTCTCCGGATAAAGTTTTACAACCTTGCCAATTTTTTTTAGAGTGTAAAAAAGAGAAGAGACGGCTAAGCTGATATCTAATGAATCTCTTGAAGGGTTTGCGCAGATGAGAATAAATCTATTTCTTTCAATTAGTTTTTTTATTTCAGGAAACTCCTCCATGTTCTATTTTTAACCTACTCTTCTTTGATAAAAAAGTCAATGAAAAGAGAATATATTAGCTATTTGCCAAAAGAAACTAAGCTTTTGGCTCAGAAAATAGCAAAAGAGGTGCAGAAAAAAGAGAAGGGGCCAATTGTTTTTGCTTTGATTGGCACATTAGGAAGTGGGAAAACAACTTTTTTGAAAGGGCTTGCTTTGGGTTTAGGAATTAAAAAGAGAATTTTAAGTCCAACTTTCATTTTAATGAGAAGATTTAAACTCTCGCATCCTCGCTTTAAGAATTTTTATCACATAGATTGTTGGCGGCTTGAATCCCCTCAAGATATTTTAAGCCTTGGATGGGAGAAAATTTTATCTCCAGAGAATATAATCGCTATTGAGTGGGCAGATAAAGTAAAAGAATTTTTACCAAAAGGAACAATAGAGGTAAAATTTAAAATAGTAGGGCCAAAAACCCGCAAAATAATTGTAAAAAGAAAGTAAAAACTTTATGAAGGATTCAAAACCTATCTTTCTTGTATTAGACGCAAACGCTATTTTGCATAGAGCTTTTTATGCTTTACCGCCTTTAACAACTAAAGAAGGGAAGCCAATAAATGCTGTTTATGGGTTTTTATTAGTTCTTTTTAAGGTAATAAGAGAATTTAGACCAGATTTTTTAGCTGTAGCTTTTGATTTTCCCGCACCTACATTTAGAGAGAAACTTTTTAAGGAATATAAAGCCAAACGACCTAAAGCTCCCGATGAGTTTTATCAACAAATTCCAGAAATTAAAAAAATTCTTCAAGAATTTGGGATTAGAATCTTCGAGAAAGAAGGGTATGAGGCAGACGATATTATTGGTACAATTTCCAGAATTATCAGGGAGCAGACAAAAAATTCCAAAATCGAAACCATTATCGTTACCGGAGATTTAGATATGCTGCAACTAATTGATCAGTCCACAAAAGTCTATCTTTTAAAAAGGGGTATTAAAAACACTGACTTATATGATGAAGATCTAGTAAAAGAAAAGACAGGATTACTACCAGAACAGATTCCTGATTTTAAAGCTCTCTTTGGAGATCCTTCAGATAATATTCCCGGGGTTTGTGGTATTGGAAAAAAGACAGCCTATAACTTAATTAAAAAATTTAAAAACTTGGAAAATCTCTATAAAAGTTTAGAAGATCTAAAGGATAAATGCGCCAAGGAAGAAATAAGACCAAAAGTAAAAGAGGCGCTTCTTTACTATAAAAAGCAGGCATTTCTCTCAAGAGAGTTAGCACAAATTAACCAGAATGTTCCCATCAAATTTGAACTTTCAGATTGCAGTTTTAAAAATCTTCAGGAAGAAAAAGCAAAGAAGGTTTTGGAAAATTACGGTTTTAGAAGCTTAATTAAAAGATTGCCTGAAATTTTTAAAAATCAATCACAAGAGAAAAAATTAACCCTACAGAAGAGGTTAATTTAGTTTTCTTTAATTCGATTAAAACCTTTTTTGTGCTATCATAAAAAAGGAATTTTCATGAAAAGAATCAAAAAGAAAACAAGCATCTTTTTTAAAGTTTTTTGGGGTATTTTAGCAATCACCTGTTTTTCAAACTTTCTCTTTGCCTATATTCTGTATAATGGCTATGAAAATGTAATTGCCCAAATTAGACCCTTTTTGTCTCCAGAGACCTTTAAAAATGTTGAAGTTAACATCTATACAACTTGGCTTATTAGTGCCTCGTCTTTTGTTTTTATTGTTTTATTAGTTACTCTTTTTACTGTTTTCTTTGTTTCGCGCATTGTAAAACCCTTGTTTGAATTATTGCAAGCAGCAAAAAAAGTTGGGGAAGGTAATTTAGATGTAAAAATTAATATACCTACAAAAGATGAAATAGGGCAGTTAGCCGAAGAATTTAATCAGATGGTAAAAAAGTTAAAAGAAAGTAGAGAGGTTTTAGAGGATGAAAAGAAGGTGTTGGAGATAAGGGTTAAGGCCAGGACAAGAGAACTTGAAGAGTTAGCCAGAACTTTAGATGAGAAAGTAAAGGAAAGAACAAAAGAATTACAAGAGAGAATAAAAGAGCTGGAGAAGTTTCATCGGCTTACTGTAGGAAGAGAGATGAAAATGGTAGAGCTTAAGAACAAAATTAAAAAATTGGAAGAAGAATTAAAAAAATATAAACAAAATGCAAAAAGAAAAATTTAAGGTTACAAAGGAGGAAGCACAACAATTAGCAAGAATTCCCGGAAATGTGAAAGGGGCGGTTATCTTAGCAGACCTTGAGTATATAAGACGAAAAGGAGGAATAAAAGCACAAAAGATCATCCAAAAAAGATTAAGAGAATTAGGGTATAACATCTCCCTCAAAGATATCAGACCTATGGATTTATATCCAGAGGCGCTATCAGTATTAATTATTTTGTTGGCTAAAGAAGTTCTTGGGTTAGATGAGGATGGCATTTTTGAAATGGGGAAAGCCGCTCCTAAACTCTCAATTTTTATCAAGCTTTTAACAAGATTTTTTGCTTCTATTAGAAAATGTTTTGAGGAGGCGCCCAAATATTGGAAAAGACACTTTGATTTTGGAGAATTGGAAGCCGTTGAACTCAACGAGAGAGAAAAATACGCAATTATTAGAGTAAAAGGATACAAGTTTCATCCCTTGATGTGTTATTATCATAAAGGATATTTCCTGCAAATTGCCCAGCTTGCCTTAGGAAAAAGGCCAGCAGAGATTGAAGAGACAAAATGTGTTTTTAAAGGAGACCCTTATCATGAATATTTAATTACATGGAAATAATTGATCAGAAAAAGAAAGAACAGCTTAAAAGAGAGCTTGAAAGAATGATGGCAATCGATGCTTATACAAGAGGTGTGGTTCTAAAAACACACGCGGATTATATCTTAAAAAAAGAAGGAAAAGAAGGTTTAGAAAAGGTTGAAAGAGTAATGGCAGAGTTAGGATGGCCAGTTAATTTAAAGAAAATAGACATTTTTTCCTGGCAACCTGATGGGTTATTAGTAGGAATTGCTTTAGTGGCTAAAACAATCTTTAACTGGCCAGATGAAGAAGCTTTTTTAATGGGAAAAGAAGCAGCAAGAAGTTCTTTCTTGGTACGCCTTACTTTAAGATATTTTGCCTCACCCAGAATGGCTTTTAAAAATGCTTATAGACTCTGGGAGAGATATTATAAATTTGGCAAATTAGAGACCGTAGAATTAAATGAAAAAGAAAAATATGCAGTTTTAAGAGTTACAAGACCAAAGGTACATCCTCTGGTGTGTGATTACTATAAAGGTTATATTACCCAGATTGGAGAATATGTTTTTGGGAAGAATAAAGTTCGGGTCATAGAAACAAAATGTCAATTTAAAGGAGACCCTTACCATGAATATTTAATTAAATGGTCATAAATAAGAATGGTGTTGTTTGTTAAAAATAAAAAACGCCTTAAAGATTTACAAGAAGAAATAAAGAAATTAAGAGAGGATTTAAACGATTTAGCAGCCTACTTAGATGATTTTTTCTCTTTCTTACCTCTACCTGTTTGCGATGTAGGTCCATCGGGTTTAATTGCAAATGTAAATAGAGCTTTTGAAGAACTTACAGGTTATAATGCAGTTGAAATTACCGGAGAACACATATCAGAAATTTTTATTGAAAAAGTAGAAGTAAGCGATCTATTAAATATTTCACAAAAAAGCGGAGTGGTTAATGAAAGAGAATTGACATTAATTAGGAAAGACAAAGAAAAACGAGTCGTAGATGTTTATTTTGCTCCCAGAAAAGACAGTGAGGGCAATTTGACTGGATTTTTTGTGGGAATAATTGATATTACTGCTTCCAAAAGACTTCAAGAGGAAATGGAGAAGAAAATTAAAGAAAGGACGAAGGACTTAGAAGAGTCACGTAGGGCCTTGTTGAACATCTTAGAAGATACTGAAGCAGCGAGAATTAAAGCTGAGGAGGAAAAGGAAAAAACAGAGGCAATTCTTTTAAATTTTGTTGACGGAATCCTTGTTTTTAATTTAAAGAAGGAATTAGAGCTTATTAATCCCAAAGCAGAGGAGTTTTTACAGATAAAGAGAAAAGATGTATTAGGAAAATCTATGGAGGCTTTAAGCAAGATGTCCAAACTCAAGCCTTTAATGGAAGTTTTGGAAAATGATTTTAAAGAGGTTTTTAGACAAGAACTTGCTTTGAGAAAGAATTTATATCTTGAGGTTACCACAACTTTCGCGACTTATCGGAAAAGAAGAATTTCATTCCTTGTTATTTTACATGATATTACAAGAGAGAAGGCAATTGAAGAAATGAAGAGTCAGTTTGTTTCAGTTTCAGCTCATCAGTTAAGAACCCCCCTGTCAATTATAAAGTGGAGTTTAGGAATGTTGCTGAGCGGAGATGTTGGGAAGCTTACAAAGGAACAGAAAGAATTCTTACAGAAAACATATCAGACAAATGAAAGAATGATAAAACTGGTCAATGATCTATTAAATGTAGCTAGAATAGAAGAAGGAAGATTTGTTTATCAGCCAAAGGCAGTTGAATTTGATCAATTAGTGCAGAAAGTCTTCGAGTCCCTAAAAGATTTGGCTCAGAAAAAGAATTTGAAGTTTAAATTAGTTATAAAAAAGAGTAAAAAACCAAAAGTGGTGAAGGTAGATATTGAAAAGATTACTTTAGTAATAAAGAATTTAATTGAAAACGCTATACATTATACACCTTCTGGGGGAGAAGTTACTGTGCGAGTAGAAAGGCGAGATAAAGAAGTTTTGTTTAGTGTTCAAGATACAGGTGTTGGTATTCCTGAAGACCAGCAAAAGCGAGTGTTTACCCGTTTCTTTAGAGGGGCAAACGTGATTAAAATGGAAACAGAAGGAACGGGATTAGGTCTTTTTATTAGCAAAAATATTATAGAAGCTCACGGTCGCAAAATTTGGTTTAAGTCTAAAGAAAATAAAGGAAGCACTATTTTCTTTACTTTACCCGCGCTTATTTAAGAGGTATAATAAAATTGACATATTCCTTTAATAAGAATTAAAATAAAAAAATGGCTAAAAAGATTTTAATCATCGAAGATGAAGAGATCCTTTTGGATCTTTTGAAGAAAAAACTCAGCAGTTTAGGCTATGAGGTATATACAGCTAAAGATGGCGAGGCAGGATTTAAAGCAATCAAAGAAATAGTGCCCGATTTAATTTTACTTGATATTATTATGCCAAAGATGGGAGGGTTTGAGGTGATGGAGAAATTGCAAGAAGAAGAAAGCTTGAAAACAATTCCTATTATTGTGATTTCAAACTCAGGACAACCTGTAGAACTTAACAAGGCAAAAGAATTGGGAGCAAAAGATTGGTTAATTAAAACAGAATTTGATCCAAAAGAGGTTATTGAGAAAGTTGTCAAACAAATAGGTCAACCTTAAAAATAATTAAACTTTAATATGGCCAAAATCTTAATAATTGAAGACGATAAGTTTTTAAGAGAACTGATAGCGCGGAAGTTATTAAAAGAGGGATATGAAATTATTGAGGCAATAGATGGTGAGGAGGGTTTAAAAAAAGTAAAAGAAGAGACACCAGACCTTATACTTTTAGACCTTATTTTGCCTGGAATGGATGGTTTTGAGGTGTTAACAAAAGTAAAAGACGATCCAAAAACTTCTCTTATTCCCGTTTTAATTCTCTCAAATCTGGGCCAAAAAGATGAGATAGAAAAAGGATTAAGTTTAGGAGCAGTAGATTTTCTCGTAAAAGCTCATTTCACTCCAGAAGAGATTGTGGAAAAAATTAAGGCGGTCTTAAAAGAATAAGCTTTTAAAGAAATAAAACTTCTCTTAGGAGACTCTACTTTATTATCCAATAAGGAAAGATGCCTGAATTACCCGAGGTTGAAACTACGATAAGGGATCTTAAAAGAAAAGTCCTCTCAAGGACTTTTCTTAATGTTTGGTGTGATGCGAAAAAAATAATTAAACGCCCCCGGACCTTTGATGAATTTAAAAAAGAAATTTTAGGAAGAAAAATTAAAAAAATTGAGAGAAAAGGTAAAAATATTCTAATCTATTTAGATAAAGAGAAAGTTCTTCTAATACATCAAAAGTTAACAGGACATCTACTTGTTGGTAAATGGCAAAAAAAAGGTAATTCTTGGGTTCCGTTAATAAAAGGACCTTTAGAAGATCCTGCCAACAGATTTATTCATCTAATTTTTTTCTTAGACAATGGTCTGATGCTTGCCTTATCCGATTTAAGAAAATTTGCCAAAGTGGAACTTTGGGACGAAAAAGAGCTAATGCAATCTAAGGAAATTAGAGAGATAGGTATAGATCCTCTTAGTCCAGAGTTTACTTTTCAAGAATTTAAAAAAAGAATTAAGAGTACCAAGAGAAAAATCAAACAAGCGTTGATGGATCAATCTTTGATTGCTGGCATCGGGAACATTTATTCTGATGAAGCCTTATTTGCAGCAAGGATTCATCCCGAAAGAAAAGCCAATACCTTAAGTGAAGAGGAAATAAAGAATCTTTATCAATCAATTAAAAGAATTTTAAAAAAAGCCATAGAGGTAGGAGGAGAAAGTATTTCAGATTATCGAAAACCTGATGGTTCAAAAGGAGGTTTTGATCCTTTAAGAAAAGTATACAGAAGAGAAGGGGAGCCTTGCGTTCGTTGTAAAACTCCTATAAAAAGAATAAAAATTGCTCAAAGATCCTCTTATTTTTGCCCAAAATGCCAAAAATTATAAATAATCAATTACCAATGATAAATGATCAATGATAAATGATTAATTATAAAAACGCATGATTTATCTTATTTTTGGCCAAAATTCATTTTTCGCTCAACGTAAACTAAAGCAGATATTAACAGAGAGGCAAAAGTTCTTTGAAAAAAGGTTCCCGCTTTTAAAACTCAATGGGAAGAATCTACAACTTTCTACATTGGAGAAGAAAATTCAGAATAATTCTTTATTTGGACAGACAGTGGTTATTGTAATAGAAGAAATCTGGGAGAATCAAAAATTCAAAAGAGAGTTTTTAGAACGAGGTAAAAACTTTGTGCCTCCTGAAATTACTCTAATATTTTTTGAAAAACAGGATTTAGACAAAAAAGACCCTTTTTTTGGATTTCTCAAAAAAATGGGCCAAATTTATGAATTCCCTGAACCCAACCTGCATCAAATAAAACAATTTATAGAAGAAACTTTAGCCCAAAGAAAATTTCAAATTCAACCCTCAGCAGAGCAGCTTTTAATAGAATTTACCCAAAAAGATCTTTGGGATCTTGAGTCTCAGCTGGAAAAATTAATGGCTTATAAAAGTAAAGAAAGGGTTATTGAGAAAGAGGATGTTTTATTTCTTGTGAAGCCAAAAATAGATACAAACATTTTTAGAACAATAGATGCTCTGGCAGAAAGAAATAAAAAGCAGGCTCTGGCACTTTTGTATAACCATTTAGAAAAAGGAGAATCGCCTCTTTATATTCTTTCAATGATAAAATATCAATTTAAAAATTTGCTTATAGTTAAAGAACAAGAAACATTGGGCAAGTTCAAAACTAACGAGCTCAAAAATATCCACCCTTTTGTTTTAAGTAAAGCAAGATACCAATCTAAGCGGTTTACTTTAGAACAATTGAAAAAATTCTATCATAAAATTTTCAAAATAGATTTAGCAATAAAACAAGGAAAGATAGCACCCGAAGAAGGCTTAGAACTTTTGGTATTAGATCTTTAGCTTTTTGCTAAAGATTTACTTATTTTCGATTTCATTCTTGCAGCTGTATTTTTCTTTATCACTCCAACTTTTGCGGCTTTATCGACAAACTTATAAAAAAGAGGGAGTAAAGATTCTGCTTCTTTAGATTTTCCCTCTTGTATTAGTTTTTTTATTTTTATTCGAGTCTCTTTTATCCTTTTTTTATACCAAAGATTCCTAGCTTGGCGCTTTTTTTCCTTCCTTAAAGCTTTTTTTGCTGATTTTGTTCGAGGCATATTTTTAATATAAGGTAGAGTAGCACACCTTTTAAAAAAGTGCAAGAGCTACATAAATCCCTTGTGTAAAGCGTCACTTTATACAGTTTAGTCGCTTTTTATATAGTTTAGAGGCTTGCTATAAAAGGAAGTTTTGTGGTTAAATAAGAGTGATGATTAGCTTTATCTCTGGCACAGTCTTGCTTAAAGAAAAAGATTACATCCTCATAGAAAAAGGAGGTATAGGATTTAAGGTTTTTCTTGGAGAAGGTTCTCTTTCTCAAATTAAAGAGGGCGAAAGCGTAAAGATCTTCTGTTACTTCTGTATAAGAAATGAAAAGCCAGAATTATATGGATTTTTGAATGTAGAACAATTAAAAATTTTTGAAACTCTTGAGAAAATTCCAGGGGTGGGACCAAAAATAGCCTTAAAAATTGCCTCAAAGGGTACTTTTAAAGAGTTAATGAAGGCGATAAAAGAGAAAGATTTTTCTTATTTTCAAGAAGTTAAAGGGCTTGGGAAAAAGAAGATTCAAAAAATAATTCTTGAAATTAGTGGAGATCTTGAAAAAACCCAACCCAAAATTTCACAACAAGACAAAGCTCTTTTGGCGCTAGTCTCTCTTGGATTCTCCCAAAAAGAAGCAAAAGAGGCTCTTAAAAAAATTCCTCCAGAGATTCAGGATCAAGAGGAAAGAATTAAGAAAGCATTACAAATTCTTGGAGGAGGATGATTTTTATAATAAAAAAACT